>JAZBOI010000464.1:0-9471 GCA_036351095.1 Bacteroidales bacterium
TCGGCCATGGTAAGATTTATTTGGTTAGTATTAATTCCTGGATATACACTTCAATCAAAGTTATGAAGATATAGGATTAAATAAAAGCAAGATGCTTATAAACACATTTTTTATTTATGACAGGGCGAAGGCTCGTTGAACAAATAATATTATTTATCTTAAGCTGCTTATGCAGCTAACTTTCAAATTCTGATCAGGGACATGAGAAAATATAATTACCTGCTGGCGACAATGATAATTGTACTTATAGGCGCATGCGGGAATAATAAGAACAATGACGACAGTCAAATGAAACAATTTACTTTAATGACACTTGACCCGGGGCACTTTCACGCGGCACTGGTTCAGAAAAACATGTATGATGACGTATCACCAGTGGCTTATGTTTATGGGCCGGAGGGGGATGATCTTGATCAACACATGGAGAGGATCGACGCTTTTAATCAGCGGGACGATAATCCCACCGGGTGGGAGGAAATGGTCTACACAGGTAGCGATTTCTTCGAGCATATGCTTGAAAAAAGGCCGGGAAATGTTGTAATACTTGCAGGTAATAACAGAAAAAAGACCGATTATATAATTGAATCGCTAAGGGCTGGTTTGAATGTACTGGCGGACAAACCCATGCTTATTACACCTGAGAAATTCCCTGTGCTTGAGGAGGCTTTCAGGGTGGCGGAAGAAAATAATATACTTCTGTATGATATTATGACCGAACGCTACGAGATAACTACCATGCTGCAAAAAGCCCTTTCACAAAACAGCAGGATCTTCGGCAAACTGGAGACGGGCAGCGCTGATCAGGCAGCTGTTACAAAGGAAAGTGTGCATCACTTTTTTAAATATGTCTCCGGTAAGCCTGTGCAAAGAGCGGGATGGTATTTTGATACCCGGCAGCAGGGTGAAGGTATAGTGGACGTTACCACGCACCTGGTCGATCTTATCCAATGGGAATGCTATCCCGAAGTTATCCTTGACAAAGAAGATATTGAGATAATAGAGGCCAGGCGCTGGCCCACGGTGATAAGCCCCGGGGAATTCCGGGAAGTAAGCGGGCTGGAGGAGTTCCCGGGCTACCTGGAAAAGGATATTATTGATGGAAATCTTCATGTTTACGCCAATGGTGAGATAGTCTACAAAATAAAGGACACCTGGGCCCGGGTAGTCGTTGAATGGAAATTCAGGGCTCCCGGTGGCACAGGTGATACACATTATTCAATTATGCGTGGCACGAAATCAGACCTGGTAATAAGGCAGGGTGAAGAGGAAGGCTATGTGCCTGAACTTTACATTGAGGTGCACAGGCCATCACCTGGCTTCACCTCTTTGCTGGACAGTACCCTCAGTCAGTTACCATGGGAAGGAATCACCTGTACCAGGGTAAGTGATGAAACATGGAAATTAATCATCCCGGATAAATACAGGGTAGGCCATGAAGCCCATTTTGGCCAGGTAATGGAAAAATACCTTGATTACCTTGAAAAAGGAGAAATGCCTGAATGGGAAGTGCCCAACATGATAGTCAAATACTACACTACAACGGAAGCTCTCAGGAAAGCACTTGAAGGAACAACAAAGTGATCCCTTTTCTATCAAAGTAATTGCCGTGTTCCATCATTGCTTACCATAAGGGCAAAAGAATACAAAACAAGCAAACAGATATATTTTCTTCCGGAAAAATCACCTACTTTTGCTCCTGCATAAATTATTATTTCATATAAAACTTTTTTGAGATGGGTTTTCTGGAAAGTGGTGCTTTTTCGTACCTGGTGCTGCCCCTGCTGATCTTTCTTGCACGTATAGCAGATGTTTCCCTTGGTACTATCAGGATAATTTTCGTTGCCAAGGGAATGAAGAATATTGCCCCGGTAATAGGGTTTTTTGAAATATTGATCTGGCTGCTGGCCATCAGCCGAATATTCCAGGACCTCGACAACTGGGTTGCGTACCTGGCTTATGCAGGAGGTTTTGCAGCGGGCAACTATATAGGAATGTTGCTTGAAGAGCGCCTTGCCATTGGTCATGAGATGATAAGGGTAATAACAAAGTCAGAGGCAGGTGACCTTGTTTCCGAACTGAAGGATTCGGGTTTCGGTGTAACATCCATTAAAGCCACCGGGGTGGAAGGAGAAGTGGGTGTTGTTTATATTATCGTTAAGAGAAGTATGGTTAAGCCGGTGCTTGAGATTATCAATGATTATAATCCCCGGGCACTTTACACCATAGAATCAATAAGGCTTGTAAACCGTGAAGTGTTTCACCTGCCACCCCCATCACCCCACAGGAAATCATTCCTGCATCGCCACGGAAAAACGAAATAACAACTGACAGCCCGCCTGCCTGACGGGTAAAAAGTAATTTACTTTATCAGGATGAGTAAGCTTCTCCCGGCACCGGTACTTCCTTTGGAATGTCAACAGGCCCGAATTCAAAAACTTTTGGACCCAGTTTGAGATCTGAATTCATCATTTCGTCCCAGCTTACCAGTTTGCCGGTATATGACGATATTCGTCCCATTATCCCGACCATTGTTGAGATAGCAGTATTCTCAGCTTCATTGAAAGGCTGCCCTGTCCTGATGGCGGTCACAAGATCAATATGTTCCTGTACATAAGGGCTGACTTTCACGTTATTACTTTCTTCGCCCTCTTCATTCATTGGGTAAGTATATTTCCATATCTCCTCTCCACTCAGATCCATTATTGTATTCTGGCAGTTTGTTACTCCCATACTGCCCTGTATCCTTTCAGAAACGTTATTCTCGCATCCGTTTATCTGGCGGCACATACTATGAATATGGACTCCGTTATCGAGCACGTAATCCACGCTGAAATTATCATACTGGTCGCCCGTCACCCTCCTGTGCCGCGATCCAAAGCCAACAGCCTGAACTGGATGCTTGCCGGTAAACCAGTTAATAACATCCAGGTTATGAACATGTTGCTCCACGATATGATCGCCTGAAAGCCAGCACCAGTTTACCCAGTCTCTTATCATATATTCCATTTCTGTCCATTCGGCATTCGGGTTGCGATGCCACAGTTTACTCTGGTTCCAGTAGCAATTGGCGCTTACTATTTCACCGATGGCTCCCGCCGCAACACGGGCGTAGGTATTGGCATAATCCCTCTGGTGCCTTCTCTGTGTTCCTGTGACCACGCTTAAGCCCATGCTTTCAGCTTTTTTGGCAGAGGCCATGATTGATCTTGCCCCATCAGGATCAACGGCCACGGGTTTTTCCATAAATACATGCTTGCGTGCATTTACGGCAGCAGAAAAATGCTCAGGCCTGAAAAATGGTGGTGTGGCAAGAATTATTACGTCAACACCCGAGTCAATTACTTTCTGGAAGGCGTCAAAACCGATAAAGCAGTTTTCATCAGCCACCTCGTTATTTTTCTGTTCAAGCAGGCGTTCCCTGCATGAATTAAGCCTGTCAGCAAATACATCACCCAGTGCTGTCACTTTAAGATTAGTACCGGCTGAAAGGAAGTCTGTCGCAGCTCCTGTTCCTCGTCCACCGCAACCTATTAGCCCGGCCTTAAGCTCCGGTCCGTCAGGTGCCTGGTCCAGGAACTCAGGCAGTATAAGGTCTTTTATCCTGCCATCGGGTGTGCAGGAATGCAGAAAGGAAGGGATCACTGCACCGGCTGCACCGGCAGCGGCAGCTTTACCAAGGAAATTTCGGCGTGTTATGGAATTTTTCATGATAAATAAATATTATATAAGTTATGAGTCATAAGTTCCAGGTTTAACTTAAGATGATCCTGTCGCTGAATCGTGGCCCGGTCAGGGTTTGCAGTATGGTGGACTCAACAATGTCTCGGTTCATATTACGGGTTATCAGCTTGTTTTCCGGTTTTTTCATCATATTCACATACCACCCTGAAGCCAACGTGGTAACAATCCGAATACCACCATTTACTTTTGGGTACCTGGGGGTCCGTTCTCAGCCACTGATCAGTTTTAGTATGATCACGGGCCGCTGATCTGAGCCTGCCGGCCCTGTCCCTGAAAGATCCGCCCCTTATCACTTTCTCATCCCCTGATGGCGGCCCTGCCGGGTTGCTTACACCTGTTTCCGGGTACATTGAATATGTCTCTTCAGAATACCAGTCTGAACAAAATTCCGCCACGTTCCCGGGCATATTCTTCAATCCGAATGGGTTTGCTTTTACTGCTGAGGGCTCCTGCGTTTTTGTTGGACTGTTACCCTGGTATATCACAAAGGTATTAATATTTGTGGTATCATTCTTCCTGATTCCTGCCAGCATACCACTGCGTTGAAAATCATCGGGATCACCTTCGAAGAAATATGGTGTTTCGGTACCTGCCCTGCATGCATATTCCCACTCAGCTTCGGTAGGAAGCCTGTAGTTTTTGCCCGTAACCAGGCTCAGCCATTTACAGTATGTTTCAGCCGCATGATGAGTAATGGAAATAACGGGTCTGTCGCCCATTCCCCAGTTCTGGTCGGGCTGACCGTATGGTGGGGTGGCACCCGTTATGGCATCTGTAACTGGTCCGGTCCTTGAACCCTCGGTATCTGAGCTGCGACCTTCCGCTGATGTCTGTGCATAGAAAACCAGGTATTCATCCCAGGTAACCTCTACTTCCCCCATGAAAAAGGGGCTTAGCCCGACTTTAACCTGTGGCCCCTCATCATCCTTCCGGAAAGGTTCATCTTCAGGACTACCCATCATGAATTCTCCTCCGGGAACAGCAAGCATCTCAAATGATACGGAAGAGCCCGGCAGGTATTCTGTGAAAGAATCAAAGCTATCTACCCGTGCGGCTACATCATATACAGTATCTTTTTCTTCTTCATTTATCCCGAACAATTCATTCCCTCCATGAACATATCCCTCAATGTAATGACCCGCGTTAAGGTGACAGTTTATACAGTGTAAATCATCCGTTTTCTCCGCCTGGTCATAATAAAGGTGTGCTTCCTCCCCCTCTCTTGATAATTCAGGGGTAAAAAGTGTTTCGTGGCAATGAAGGCAACTGCTTTCAGGAACATGCTTCCTCGCATTTTCCAGTCTCGACTTATCTTCCCAGTCGAAACTTTCAGGATCCTTGAATAACTGGCCCCAGAGATCCCTGGCACCGGTCCTTATCTTGGCCGGAATATGCCCCTGCCCTTTGGGTGGAAGATGACATTCAACACAGCCTGTCTTATCACCCGACCTGGTTATATAATGAACCGATTGCTTCCATGATGTGGTAGCCTGGGGATGAATATGACAGCTTGCACAAAAATCATTAGTGGATGTAATTTTTATTGCAGCATTGCTCCCGAGAACAAGGAGAATCCCAAGTAACAAACCCGGTATAAAAATTAGCCAGAATCTCTTCATTAAAATGAATGGTCAGAATAATCGTTTAATATAGAAAAAACTTTTTCATAAGGGCACGATGTTTGATTATTTTTACCGTCCTATCTTACTCTTCATATTATGAGAACGAACATAAAAAAAACTGTTGGCTTATTAATTTTCCTGATCCTTACACAGTTAATCCTCGCCCACCCATGGAAACCTTCGCATTATGTCATTATTGATACTGACGGCGGTCTGGATGACATGAAAGCATTAAATATGCTGATGGCATCACCCGATGTCAGGGTGCTGGCAATAATAGCTTCAGGAGGGGTGATGCCGGCTGAGGAAGCATATATTAAAGTAAGGAGCCTGATGGATCATTATTTTCACGAAGGTATGATTGTTGGTATCAACAGTGCTTCCCCCTTCCGGGAGATGGCCCTGCCCATAGCTTATCAATGGGCTGATGATACAGGAACAGGTGCTGATGATGCCATGGACCACCTTGAAGTGCTGAGGTATGTACTTAAGCATGAAAAAACACCTGTAAGCTTCATCTCGCTGGGGAGTCTGAATACCGTACTGTCTTTTGCCGAGAATTATCCTGAGCTTTTTCAACAGGTAAAAGAAATTATCTGGAGTAACGATGGCACTGAACCACTCGAAGGCTTCAACTGTGAGCTGGATAGCCTGTCAGCCAGGATGATGATGCAAAAAGAAACGCCGGTGAAAATCGTGGGATATCACCAGGAGGAGTTTTACAGCACTTCACTTATAGAGAAGATAGGTCTCATAAATACACCTTACGCGAAAAAAACACATGAACTATTTATTTCTAGTGCAGATCATGATTTTGTCCGCGGACTGGTTGATGACATGATACCCCTCTACCTGCACTACCCGGAAGTATTCACGGTGGATTCCACCGGGGGACTTACCTTCGTTAAACCGCTAAGTAAAAAAATCACCGGTGAATTAATTTGTACTATCCTCTCCGGCAATACCGTTAACCGTAACCAGGTATTTAAGGAGATCCCCACCGACACATCATACTATTTCCCCGACCTGCAGGGGTATATTCCCGACATTATTGAAAGGCATGGTAAAGAGGAATTTGAGGCTGGGGTACTGACCAATGAACTGCACCGCCACTTCGGTATTTATGCAACAATAGGTGTTAAGATGGGTATGAGGGCAAGGGAATATTTTCATATCGGGGTAGATAAAATGAATGTTCTTTCATATGCCGGTAACATAACACCTGTAAGCTGCATGAATGACGGCCTCCAGGTAAGCACGGGTGCAACGGCCGGCCACGGCTTGCTCAAGGTGGTAAATGATGAAGGCATTCCGGAAGCGAGCTTCACCTATATGGACAGGACAATAAAACTAAAGCTGAAAGATGATATTTCGTCAGAAATCAGGAAGGAACTGAAGGAAATCAATTTCGTCTACGGCCTCGACAGCAATATCTACTGGGAGCTGGTGCGACAAAAAGCAATTTTATACTGGAAGAACCTTGACCGGCACGAGATTTTTGAGATTGTGGTTCAATAGTACATGGCGAAACAGGACTAAGGGCTCTTAGCGCACTGCCCGGAGCACAGAGTTATGCTCTGTAAGTTATGGGTATGAACGAGCAGGTTCCGGCCAATTCTTTATTTTGACATCTAATCTGTATATCTTATCTTTAATAGCTAAACCTGAGAAAAATCAGATGGCCGGCAAATCAAAAAAGCCCCTTTCATTCTGGCAGGAACTGAAACGCAGGAAGGTAATCCGTGTTATTATCGCTTATGCCGCAGCTGCCTATGTTATTCTTGAATTAACTTCTATAATAGCCGATCCGCTGGGCTTACCTGCATGGACCATAAATTTTGTCCTGGTCCTTCTAGGGATTGGTTTTGTTATTACTGCAGTGGTTTCCTGGATATATGATTTTACATCAGAGGGGATCATGAAAACTGAGTCACCAGGGGCTGAGCAGGAAAATTACCCCGGGGATACTGCTCCTGCAGTAGCAAAGAAAAGAAAACTGAAGGTAAGCGATACGGTAATTGCCATTCTGGTAGTAATGGTAATAATACTCGCTTACCCCAGGATATTTAAAAGGGACAAGTTTCAGGGTATACGACAGGATGACGGCAGAATATCCATTGCAGTTATGCCCTTTGTTAACCAGACGGGTGACACGACACTGAACTGGTTCAGCAACGGGATATCATCACTTATGATAAACGTACTTGGCAGTTCGCCTGAACTGGCAGTCTGCGATGATCACACAATGTACGAGGTAACGGAAAGTGCCAACCAGGTCTATACCGCAGGCATATCCCCTGCCAAAGCACAGGGTATAGCAAAGCTGGCCAGGGCAGAGACCTATATCACAGGCAGCTACCAGGGAAGTCAAGAAACCTACTGGATACTTGCCAACCTGGTAAATACGGAAACAGGGAATGTCATATCAAGCCTCCGGGTTGAAGGTAACCTGCAGTCATCAGGCTACCTTGAAATGGCCTCTTCCCTGTGCGAGGAAATAAAACACCACCTGGAGATAAGGGCTATTGAAGAAAATGCAGGTGCTGATATCATAAGGGCATATACCCGGTCACCCGGAGCATACAGGCATTATATCGATGGTCTGAATATGATCCTGGAAGGCAACTATGACCCTGCAATTGAGGAAATGAAGATGGCGCTGGAAATAGACTCCACCTTTACCCTTGCTTCATTCTTTATTGCCTACAGCTCTAACTTTAAGACTCCCCAGGATCAGGATGCTACAATAGAGTGGACAAGGATAGCATACCAACAAAAAGAAAACCTCCCGACCAAGTACCAGTACTGGGTGGACTTATGGCATGCATGCTTCGTGGAGGAAGACCCCGATAAAATCCGTAGTAAACTTGAGATGCTGGAGGCATCAGGGATAGAATCAACATTGTTATGGTATGATATTGGTGTAACATATTTCGATTTCTTAAGAAATTATGAAAAAACCATTTACGCATTTGAAAATATAATGCATATTAGCAAGGAAAGGGGTGTATATCCTGAGATCTTGAAATTTTACACCTTTTTTGGAAATGCTTTGCATAATGCCGGCTACCATGACAGGGAAAAAGAAATACTCGAAAAGGGCCTGGAAATGTTGCAGGACGATATAAGCAAAAGAGAAATTTACTTTCTTCTTTCGATATGTGCCCTTTCCGGGAATAATACCACTGATGCTGACAAATACCTCCAGGAATATTTGAATGCCAAGCATCGCCTGGGTGAGTCGGATGATAATATACAATTCTATCTGGGCCATCTCTATTTAAGAGCAGGAATGATAGAAGAAGCAGAAGACCACATAAGGAAAGCAACGGAACTTAACCCCAATCAACCTGTTATGAAGTCAGAATTAGCCAGACTCCTTATTGACCAGGAAATTGATATTAATGAAGGCCTGGAAATTATTGATAACGAATTACTTGTAAAATATCCTGGTGCCGGAACCGCAAGATGGATTAAAGCACTTGCCTGCTATAAACTCGGCAGGTATGAAGAAGCTTATCAACTAATTAAGGAAGCAAATGAAATTTTGGATTATAATTATGATCTCTACCAGCTGCAAAAGGAAGTGGAAGTGGCCCTTGCCAGGCAGTGAATAAAGTGAATCTGTTTAAAAAACCCCTACCCCTGTCCGCAGAAGCAAGGCACATGTCTGGAGACTCGCGCCATCGGAGCCGGGGAACCTGGAACCAGTACCCATCTATATTTCACTGAACTTAAGAAGCCTGTCCTCCCTGATCCCCTTGGGTGTGTCCTTAAGAGTACAGCATTCCGTGAAAAGATCATGCTCGAAGAAGAGGACATATTTATTTGCAAGTGCCTCCCCCAGAATATCTTTTTTCTCTTCAATAGTGGTAAGCTGGTCCAGGTCGTAACTCATATTCCATATCAGGGGTATATGAGCCACGGTGGGTATAAGGTCTGCGGCAAAAATTATCTTTGTTCTCTTATAGTCTATTACGGGCACTAACTGTCCCGGTGTATGACCGTTCACTATCCTTACGTCCAGGCCCTCAAATAATTTCCCTGCTTTCTCAACCATATGCAGTTTGCCGTGACCCATCATGGGCAGGAGGTTTTCTTCCAGAAA
>JAZBOI010000465.1:0-6328 GCA_036351095.1 Bacteroidales bacterium
GTTTTCGGGTAATTGTTCTTAAAGGTTTTCTCAACTTTAATATAGCCTGCCTCCTGCAGCTTCTTAATTTGTATACTGATATTGCCTGAAGCAGCTTTTGTTTCATCTTTAATATGGCTGAAATCAACTTTTTCAGAGCTCACCAGCATAGATATAATTGCAAGCCTTAACTGTGAATGCAGCAGGGGATCCAAATCATTGTACATTGACCTGTTCTTTTGCTGATTTCAAAAAATAACCTGGTATAAGATACCCGCAAATTATTGCCGCAAATACTATTAAAGAAATGTATTCATTTGATACAAATGTTGAAGCAATACTGAAAACAAAAAACGAAATCCCACCAATAATAAGTGGTTTGAACTTAATCAACAAACCGGAAGTGGTAGTAGCTATGCCTGCGATTAACAACATTATTGCGGGTGGGTCTATTCCCATTTGAATACATAAAAAGCCTGCCAGAAAGAAAGCCGCCGCGCTTACTATCCATAATTTTCTTATATACCCCTCCAGATGGCTGTGCACTTTCTTATCCTTATTTATATCGCGAAGGACAAAAAATTGTGCTATGAAGCCTATGATAATAACTACAACCCAGTTGATAAGGCTGTAAATACCCATTAGACTATAAGCCTCACCACTCTTTAAAATAATAAGGATTATGAAATTGGATAAGCTTGCCAGGGCAAGGATCCAGCCCCAGAGCAGAAAGACCTTTGCACTCTCCCTGTAGTTCATTTTAAAATTGGAGATGGCTTTATCAATTATTTTAAGGCTGTCTTCAGGTGTTAAATTGTTTGTGTCCATTTTTTCAGGTGTTAAATAATTTAAGTTGACACAAATATAAATTAGTTTATTTTATTAACCTAATAATTTGTAGTGTTTTTTTTAACTAATTTTGAACTTATCCTTCAAAACTGATGAGGAGTCGAAGCTATTAGCCTATGAGAAAGACCAGGAGAAAAGTAATTACCGAAAGCCTTATCACATTTATTTTTTTCGGTGTAATAGGTATTGTGATATGGCAGACACAGGGATATATATTCTTTCTATACAATTTTTTATACATCGGATTTGCGGCAGCATTTGGAGAATTGCTTTTCGGACTTCTCCCACGTGAGAAAAAAGTCGTGGGAAGAAAGATCAGCCAGCTTATGATAGGTCTTTATCTCCTGGCTGTCCTGGGTTTTCTGGGACGAGAAAATATGCAAATTGAAGGATTCTTTTTCTACCTGCTTGCGGGAGTTTTTTCAGGTCCGGTTTTACATTACCTGATAGCTAAAATAGGCGGGACCTTTCTTTTTGGCAGGGGATGGTGTGGATGGGCCTGCTGGACAACCATGGTAATGGATTTCTTTCCCTGGATGAAACCTGCAAAGGGCAGGCTGAAGCACTGGGGTATTTTTCGCTATATTCATTTCATCCTGATAATGGCCCTGGTCCTTGTTCTGTGGTACGCTTATGAAATGAGAGACTTTGATGAGCATTCTGCTGTAGAGCTAAAATGGTTAATAATAGGAAACCTGGCATATTTTATTATTGCTATAATACTGTCTGTTGCCTTAAGAGACAACAGGGCATTCTGTAAATACGTTTGCCCCATACCTGTTGTAATGAAAATAGGCTCTCCTTTTTCCATCTGGAAAATCAAGATAGACAGGGAGAGGTGTATTGAATGTGGCCTGTGCGAGGAAAATTGCCCGATGAATATTAAATTGTTAAGTTATATGAATAATAACCAGAGGGTCTTATCATCAGAATGTATAGCCTGTCAGCAATGTGTAAATATTTGTCCTGAAAATGCAATCAGATACACAAAGGGCTATGATTTTGGATTCAGTGAGCACATTAATTTCATTGAATAAGGCATAAGCACTACCGCAGTAAGTCAATGAAAATTTATCCATTTGCCTGGTGACTGGTCCCAAATAAAAAGAGACTGCCCTTTTGAGACAGTCTCTTTAAATTTACGGGTATGCCAGTGTGGCTTATTTATTAAGATCTTTCAGCTTCTTCTCAAAAGCTTCTATATCCTCCTGGACTTCAGACTTCATTGCTTTCCACTCTTCTTCTGTGGCTTCTCCCATCTTTTCAAGCTTGGCTTGTATATCATTCTTCTGCTGCTGTAGTTCAAAGAGTGCATCTTCGCTTGCCTGGCCTGCGGCCTCGGCATCCTCTTCCAGCCTATCCCTGAAGCTATCATATTTGTCCTGGAAATTGTCAAGTGCATTCTCGGCTTTCGCCACGAAATCATCGTCCTCTCCCCTGATCGCTTCATTGAGCTCTTCGCTTACATCGCCGGTCCATTCCTTAAGCTCTTCCATAGCATCACCTGCTTCATCCCTGACATCTTCCATAACCTGCTCAGCTTCATGTTCTGCCTCGCTCTTCTGTGCGTTATTACAGGCACCCAGACCAAGCAGTCCGATTGCCAGGGATAAAATAATACTGTGTTTAAATAACTTTCTCATTTTTCTGGTTATTTGTTTCAAATTCAACATTACTTATTAAAGCTTATTTAGCTCTTCTATAAGCTTTTCTTTCGTTTCGCCGGTCTTTTTCTGGAGTCTGCCCAGCAATTCATCTTCTTTACCTTCAGCAAATTGCAGGTCATCGTCTGTAAGCTGACCATACTTCTGCTTTATTTTACCTTTAAGTTCATTCCAGTTTCCTTTAATCTCTAATTTGTCCATAATATCAAGTTTTATTTGTTAAAATATTTATTCTTTATCTTTTTTTACCTGTGAGTTTTTCTATACCGAATATCATTGCTTTTGCCGCAGCATCACGCAGGGTATTCTCCAGTGCAGTTCTGAAATCGCTCCTGAATTGCCTGATACCGGATGCTATGGACTGTTTCTGTATTTTAGCCTCATAGCGATATATCTCCCTTGCGTATTTGATATCCCGGGTGGACCTGATTTTAATATATTTCATAAGCTCCTGTTCTGTTTGTCCTCTTTATCTTCGTCATCATAAAGGACGGATGCGATATTCCTCACTATACTGTTAGCAAAGAGTTTTCTTCTAAGCAAATAAGCAATGACTGATAGAAGGGCAAACACACCTGCCGATATCAGTAATCCTTCCGATATGCTTCCTATATTACTGGCATACCAGAAACTGAATGCCAGGGCCAGAAGCAAAAAGATGAACAGGACTGAAAAAAGTATAAGAGTTGATGAAAACATGTAGGTTCCCACCTTTGCCGCTTTTTCTATAAGTGTGATCTTATAGTAATTTATCCTGGCTTCGACATAGCCCTGTACCGCCTCCTGCAATTCGGAGAAATTTTCATGTATTGAGTTATTTGACATGTAGCTTTGTTTAGGTTAATTTACCCGGCTCAAATTTTAACTCTGCGCCTGTTTTGCTTTCTTCTCAACTGTTTTAGCAGCCTCGTTTTTTGCCTCTTCTGCCTTTTGCTTCATGTCACTTTCCAGATCACTGAACCTGTTTTTGACTTCAGCCATAAAATCATTGATGTAAGATTTCAGATTATCCATCTTTTTACTCACATCTTCATTCACATCGGAGCCCACTTCCTTTGTCTTTTCTACAATTTTTTCACGTGTTTTGGACCCTTTATCCGGTGCGAACAAAATTCCTGTTATTGCACCGGCAGCTGCTCCTGCAAGAAAGCTTACAAAAGCTGTTAGTCCTGAATTACTTGAGTTGTCTGACATAATCTTATTATTTTTTCGGTTTTTAACTGTGTATATAAAGTCAAATACCCTGCCATCGCTATTTCGCAGGTATTAGAGCTATATTATGTGGAATCTATTGCCCGTTATTGGCAAATTGTAGAAAAAAGCCACAGCTTATTGATCGTCTTTTTCCTGCCTGAAGAGTTTCAGAAGCCTTTCTTTTATGGATGGCCTTTTGGGCCGGGTTGGACCGATCAGATATCCATAAGGTTTAAGTCGCACAGTATTTATAAAGGTTATCCTGGCCATAGCCAGCAGCGGTACAACCACTACCATGCCTGCAATACCCCACACCGTGGCACCGGCTACCAATCCAACAATCACAAAGAAGGGATTGATCTTTACATTGCCACCTACAATGTTGGGGGTCAGGATATTATTCTCGGTAAACTGAACCAGGATGAAAAGAATCAACACCTTAATCCCGTTTGTAATTGGTTCATCTGTAGTGAGAAGAACAAACAAAAAGGGTACTGATCCGCCCATAAGTGTACCAAAATACGGTATGAAGTTAAAGAAAGCAGATATGATACCAAGTAAGATCGCATAATCGATTCCGATAAGTAAGAGTCCGGCTGAATTGATAATACACAGTATCAGTACAACAATTGTCACACCTCCCATATATCTTTCCGCAACGGTGGCTATGTCTCTCAGAATATTAATGGCAATTGCCTTCTGGCTTTCTCTGACTACCTTCAGAATAAATAAAGCCAGCCGGGTTCTGAAATAAAGGAAAAGAAATACATAGACCGGGAGAAGAAATATCTTGACTATGGTTCCCGTGGTAGCAGAAAATAATTTGAGAAGGCCACTCCCTTCAGTCGAAAAGAAACTGTTTACCCTTTCAAGCAGAATACTTTTCATGGTATCGTTCTTCATGCCAAAGATATCTTCAAGGTTATACTGCAGAGTTTCAATATTATTGACTGCCTGTTCTTTCAATTTGTCAAAATCAGCAAACATCATGTTTAACTGGCTGTAAAACAGAAGTATAACTCCTCCTATGATGATAATGGCAGTAAGAATGGACAGGATAATGGACAGGGCCCTTGGAAGACCCTTTTTCTCAAGGAAATTTACAACAGGATAGAGAAGGTATGCAAACAGGAGGGCAAGAACCAGGGGAAATAAAAAAGCCTTGGCTTCAATGATACCATAAATAAAAAGTATCGGTATCAACAGGTATAATGCAGTTCTAAGCAGTGGTATTAAGGTCTTCATCTGTCAATCATAAATCTGATGTTTTTGCTACAATCTGACAATAACAAACCTGCTATCATCTCCCCCTGAGGATATTTACCACAAGGCTCAAGACAAATAATACCACAAAGATCCAGAACAGGATTTTAGCAATTGCAGCCGCTCCTGCAGCTATACCTGTAAATCCGAATATTGCTGCTATAATGGCCAGGATAAGGAATAAAATTACCAATCTTAACATAATCTTTAGTTTTAGTTAAATAAATTCATAATAAGTACCGGCAAACAGGGATCAGCAGGAAAATCCGAGTTATACCATTATATTATTGTTTTTTGCTTTCATATTCCTGACAATTACTATGCATAATCATGCCACAGTTTTAAGCAAATTCTTTAAACAGCTGATTAACTGATACTCACATGAAATGTTTCAGAAATAATTGTTAACTCACGTGACATACTTATGTGAAAGATTTCTACAAAATGGCAAATACTTCCCCGAAGCAGTAAATCCCCGCCAGAGTAAAATTTTTATCTTTTATCCTGCGTCCGAAGGAAAGGATTTAATCGCCGGTGATATGAAAACCACTCATAAAATGGCCTGCATTTTGTTTTTTTTTAATCAAAGTCTGAAGAATGAAGAGAAAATTATTAAGGTTTTACCGCCTTTTAAAAAATTCCACTGTTAAATATAAACAGGACGATCCGGTGCGCCTGGCGGGCACTGCCGCCTTCTTTATGGTTTTTGCAATGGCTCCAATTATAATAATTATCATTTCAATCATTGGCATTTTACTGGGTCAGGAAACTATCCAGGAAAAAATATTTGTGGAAATAAACACACTTATTGGGGAAAAAGGGACACAGTATATTAGAGACCTGGTGTCGAATTACCAGGATACATCACGAGGAACAATTGGTACCATTGTGGGGTTTATCGTGTTTCTTTTTGCATCAACTACCTTTTTTGCCGTTCTGCAGAGATCGCTGAACTTCATATGGCGGGTCAGGGCCAGGCCCTCAAAAGGTATCATACAAACATTGAAGGTAAGGGTGCTGTCTTTCGGTCTGATTTTAAGCCTGGGCCTTGTAATGATTGTCTCACTTATTATTGATGCATTGCTGACCATACTTGGGGATTTTATCAGCGACCTTATACCTGGTCTGACCTATTACTTTATTCAGGCGGGTAACTTCGTAATATCATTTGGGATAATAATGCTCTTCTTTGCCATGATATTTAAATTTCTGCCTGATGCTAAAATCAGGTGGAGTGTTACATGGACGGGAGCCTTTATTACCACAATTCTGTTTATGATCGGGAGGGCTATAATCGGGCTGGCCCTGGGAAACGCCAACATCAGTCTAATGTACGGTGCTGCCGGCTCGCTGGTGGTAATCTTACTGTGGGTATTCTA
>JAZBOI010000466.1:0-6888 GCA_036351095.1 Bacteroidales bacterium
CATGAGTTAATTACAAAAAAATTCCCTAAATTTGCAGTCCGTTTTTCAGAGATAAATACAAATCCGGTAAATTATTCACAGGTATGGAAAAAGTGAAAGCAGCTGAGAAAGAAATGACAGTTGAAGAAAAACTGCAGGCATTGTATCGTTTGCAGGTTGTTGATTCAGAGGTAGATAAAATTAAAACCCTCAGGGGCGAGCTTCCCCTGGAAGTACAGGACCTTGAAGATGAGGTGGAGGGACTTGAAACCCGTATAGGCAAATTGGATGATGAATTCAAGGAAATGGAAGCGGCTATCAAGCAGAAGCAGAATGAAATAGTAGAGGCCGAAAGCCTTATTAAGAAGTACGAGGAGCAGCAGAACAATGTGAGAAACAACAGGGAATATGATTCTCTGTCAAAGGAAATTGAATTCCAGACACTGGAGATTGAGCTGTGTAATAAAAAGATCAAGGAATTCACAGTACTGAAGGACGAAAAGGCCCTGGTCATTGAAGAATCAAGGAAGAACCTTGATGAGCTGAAGGCCGACCTTGAGAATAAAAAGTCTGAACTTGATTCAATTATTGCAGATACAAGAAAAGAGGAAGAATCACTTGTTGGAGAGTCTGAAAAGATTAGTGAGTCCATCGAGGAGAGATTATTCTCAGCATACAGGCGAATTCGTCAGAATGCCAGGAACGGACTGGCTGTAGTCCCGGTACAGAGGGATGCATGCGGCGGCTGTTTCAACCAGATACCGCCACAGCGGCAGCTCGATATAAAATCGCGAAAAAAGATTATCGTCTGTGAATACTGCGGACGCATCCTGGTTGATGATGACATACTGGATGCAGAGGATCAGAAATAGGCTGATACAATTTTAAAAGGATATATGAGGGCTGCCAGGAAAGGCAGCCTTTCTTGTTTTGATCATTTACACATTCCCGCCATCAAGGCCAGAACGAGGAAAAGAGTGCAATTTTTGTTAATTTAGCACTGTATAACCCAATACTGACCAACACGATGAACGAGTTCCATAAACAGATACTGGAAGGTATACCTGATGAGTTGCCTGCCGAAAAACCATATGATGAAAATGTGAATCATGCCCCTGGGCGCAAGGACATCCTTAGTACCGGGGAGAAGCGACTGGCCGTAAGGAATGCGCTGCGTTATTTTCCACAGAAGTTTCACGGGGTGCTGGCCCCCGAGTTTGCTGATGAATTGAAAAAATACGGGAGGATCTACATGTACCGTTTCAGGCCCGGCTATGAAATAAAGGCACGGCATATTGATGATTTTCCCCATAAATCGAAGCAGGCTGCAGCAATAATGTTGATGATCAGCAATAACCTTGACAATGCAGTGGCCCAGCATCCTCATGAGCTTATTACCTACGGCGGTAACGGGGCTGTCTTTCAGAACTGGGCACAGTACAGGCTGGTGATGAAATACCTGGCCACACTTACTGATAAACAGACCCTTGTGATATATTCAGGCCATCCACTGGGTATATTCCCTTCTCATAAAGATGCCCCCAGGGTGGTTGTAAGCAATGGCATGGTTATACCCAACTATTCGGGCAGTGATGACTATGAGCGATTTAATGCCCTTGGTGTGAGCCAGTACGGGCAGATGACGGCAGGATCTTATATGTATATTGGTCCACAGGGTATTGTCCATGGAACAGCAATAACCATTCTCAATGCCATCAGGCGCATATCGGGTCAGGAAGAAAGCACAGGGGGAAGGCTTTATGTTTCCTCGGGACTGGGAGGCATGTCGGGGGCGCAGCCTAAAGCAGCCTCAATAGCGGGGGTGGTGTCAGTGGTGGCTGAAGTGAATCCCATGGCAATAAAGAAAAGGTTTTCACAGGGCTGGGTTGATGAAGTAGTGGAGGATATTGACAGCCTGGCAGCAAAAGTTACACGGGCCCGGGATAAGGGGAAAGCGGTTTCTTTTGCCTATTACGGTAATATTGTTGATGTGTGGGAAAACCTGGCTGAAAAGCATATTAAGGTAGATATCGGCTCTGACCAGACCTCGCTCCATAACCCCTGGTCGGGAGGTTATTACCCGGCAGGCCTGACTTTTGAGGAGGCGAACAGGCTGATGACTGAAAAGCCTGCTGAATTCAGGAAAATTGTCCAGCAGTCACTGCGAAGGCAGGTGAAGGCTATTAATCATCATGCCTCACAGGGCACTTATTTCTTTGATTACGGCAATGCTTTTCTTCTCGAAGCATCGAGAGCGGGAGCCGATATAATGGCGGCAGACGGCAGGTTCAGGTATCCGAGCTATGTAGAGGACATAATGGGTCCCATCTGTTTTGATTACGGCTTCGGGCCATTCAGATGGGTTTGTTGTTCAAACAAAAACTCTGACCTTGAAGTTACCGACAGGATTGCCTGTGAAGTGCTGGAAGAAATTTCGGACCGGTCCCCGCTGCAGATAAAACAGCAGATGGAGGACAACATCCAGTGGATAAGAGAAGCAGGCAAAAACAGGCTGGTGGTTGGTTCCCGCGCAAGAATACTGTACGCCGATGCTGAAGGGCGCATTAACATTGCCACGGCTTTTAACGATGCCATAAAAAAGGGTAAAATAAGCGCACCTGTGGTGCTGGGCCGTGATCATCATGATGTATCAGGAACAGATTCTCCATTCAGGGAGACGGCCAATATTTATGACGGTTCCAGTTTTACAGCTGATATGGCAATACAGAATGTAATCGGGGATGCTTTCAGGGGAGCCAGCTGGGTGAGCATACATAATGGAGGAGGAGTAGGATGGGGAGAAGTAATAAACGGGGGCTTCGGCCTGTTGCTTGACGGCTCTGATGATGCTGCCAGGCGACTGAAGATGATGCTTCACTGGGATGTGAATAACGGTATAGCACGCAGGAGCTGGGCAAGAAATGAAGGTGCCCGCTTTGCTGCTGTAAGGGAGATGGAAAGAACACCTGATTTGAAAATAACCCTGCCGCATATAGCCGACAACAATCTGATAGATAGGCTTTTCAGTGATTAGAATTTCCCATTGTTAAGCATTATCAGCATACAATCGTTGACGACTTTAATGCCTTCCCCGGCAGCCATCTCTGCCAGTTCGGGATTCCATGTGCCGGGATTGAAAATAATGCGTGAGGGCCCGATTGACAGTATATAGTCGTAATATTCCTTTTGATTATTAGGGTTAAGGTACAGGGTGACGGTATGTACGGGGCCTATGTCCTCAGGTTTTCCTTTCCTTATTTTTATACCTTCCAGGTCAAAATCCCGCCTTCCAATGGCAATAACGGGTATATTCCTTCTCTGCAGGCTCCTGACAGCCTTATAGGCAAACCTGTCAGGTTTAGGGCTGGCTCCGAGTACAAGGGTGGTTTTGTCCATAATGTCAGTTTATTTTGTTCAGCAGCACGGTGGCCAGGGCAATAATGCCTTCTCCACGGCCGGTAAAGCCCATCTTTTCAGTTGTTGTAGCCTTAATGGATATAAGGTCCCTGTCAATGGCACATACTTCAGCCAGGCAATCACGCATCCTGTTTATATAGCCGGACAACTTCGGCTCTTCAAGGCATATGGTGCTGTCAATATTTATTACAGCAAATCCTTTTGCTTTTATAAGGGCGATCGTTTCCTTAAGTATGATCTTGCTGTCAATTCCCCTGTAACGCTCATCAGTGTCGGGGAAATGATAACCTATATCCCCCAGGGCGGCTGCTCCCAGCAGTGCATCACATATTGCATGTATCAGCACATCACCATCGGAATGAGCCACGCTTCCCTTTGCCGAAGGTATATTTATCCCTCCAAGCCACAGTTCTTTTCCTTCTTCAAGCTGATGGAAATCTATGCCCTGGCCTGTGCGCATTTTCATTAACCTGCGGGTTTAATATTTTTGAAAGCGTTAAAATCAAACGACAGGGAGAATCTGAGTGTACGAGCAAGAGGGTGATTATTTACCAGGGGCATGAGGTATGAAAAATCAAGTGAAAAGACACTCATCCTGAAACCGGCACCTGCAGTGAAATATTTCCTGTTACCCTTGCTTGCGTGCTCGTGGAAATAACCGGCCCTTATGGCAAACTGTTTATTATACCAGTATTCAGCACCAAAGGAGTAGCTTATCTCGTTCAGTTCTTCCTTAAAGCCTCCGGGTGCATCGGCAAAGGACTGGAAAATTGCAACCGGCACAGCCACATTTGGGTCTTTGCCGGCGATAATATCGCCTGTTAGTTCATCATACAGGGGAGGTGTTGGCACAAGCAGCTTATTCAGATCAATGGCAAATGTCAGATCGTTATACCTGTCAATCTCTATATTAAGTGTGGGCCCCAGCCTCAGGTTCATAGGAATAAAATCCGGGTCATTCTCATCTGTATATGACATTTTTGCTCCTATGTTTGATATGTTGGCACCGGCCGAGAGCAGGGCATCTTTTCGCCCGAGACTTATATCCTTCCTGTAATAGAATGAGACGTCAGAAGCAACAGACATTCCGGGTTTCGTCTCAGTGCCTCCTGCAGGAAAACCGCCGGTCAGGTTTGAATATATGAATCTGAAAGCAATGCTTCCCGAAAAGTTATCGGTGCGCAACCTCGAGTAAGCGGCGTCGAAGGCAAACTCGTTGGGTTTGAAATTGCGTTCCACATTGCCCCAGTCATCTGTAAACGGTATGTCCCCGAGGCTTGAGTACAGCAGGCTTGAACTTACAACCTGTTTATCATCTATCCGGTAATATGCAGCCAGGTAAGCTATATTTATATCGGGAACAAGGGTGCGCAACCAGGGTGAATATGAAATGCCAATTCCTCCTTCGCCATCAATAAAGGCATATTTTGCCGGGTTCCAGTGCATGCTGTAAATATCTGGTGAAGTGGCAACGCCTGCATCTCCCATTGCACCGGCCCTGGAATCAGGAGCAATCAAAAGGAAGGGTACAACATACTGTATTGCATTCAGTTCATCAGGATCCTGGGCCCTGACAAATCCTGTTGAGCCAAGGCTCAATACCAGGCAGGCAATTAATATTTTTGTTTTCATTAATTTTAATGTTATCGATGCAAATATATAAACAATTTTATCATCGCTTTATTGTGCCCTTCCTTATAAAATGATCATACGGCCCGACACACGGGCTGTTTCACCTGAATCCGTCCTGAAGAGAACATTGTAGATGTATATGCCGGCTGCAACCCTGGCTCCATTATTGTTCCGTGCATCCCATCGTATGGGATTTATCCTGTATCCACCCGAATGTTCAGCTGTCTTAATGCTTTTGACAAGCTCGCCCCCCGTGGTGTATATATTTATGATAATTTCAATGAATTCATCCGGCCTGTTATGCTCAACACTGATGTCAGTGCTGTGTATAAAAGGATTTGGATAATTGATAAGCTTATTGAGTACCAGTCCTTCTTCATCCCTTACAAAAAACATAAGTGAAGCTGTGGATGAATTATTAAAGTTATCCCATGCTTTTAGTGTCAGACTGTGTTCACCCCTTTCAAGCCTGTCAAGCGGGTATATGATTTTACCTGATTTATAGGTGCCCACATCATTTACATACCAGGAGTTCAGTATAATGCTATTGCTGATATCGTTGTCCAGCCTGGCCACAATGTCATGGCCCAGGCCCGTTCCGGCCGTATTTATGCTCGACGGGTCGCTCAGGTGGGCAATCAGTACCGGGTTGGGATCACTTATTCCGCCATCCCTGAAAAGGGTGTCATTAAGGAAGAGCCTTATCACCGGCCCGGTGGTATCACTGATTGACGGATTAGCCAGGCCCCCGATGGTCATGTCATCGTAATAGCCAAGATAATCGCTGTTCTCGCCTGATGCGAAATAGCGCAGCATTCCCGGGCCATAGTTATAGTCAATGTCCCTGGGGACAAAGATGGTAAGGCTGAACCTGCCGTTTACAACTTCGGTTTTGCCCTTGAACAGAACCCTGTCATCAGCCATGAAAGTGAAAGGAGTACCCCCGTCATTGGCCAGGCTGGTCATTACATAAGGCTTGTCATAAAGGACAGGGTGGAGGTAACCGTTCAGATCTTCCATAAGCAAGCCGTCGCTGTCATTTATATGCCCTGTTATGTGCAGCTCGGATAAGCCTCTTATCGTATCATTGAAAGAGCTTATGCTGATGCCGTTTATTGAATCAGTTATCACCCTGCCCTGCCATGGCCAGGCAAGCCTTAAGGCAGGATCGCCCAGCAGGGTGAAATTCCTTTTGTTGTAAGCAGCCGTATTTACCTTGGCGCGTCTCATAATTTCACCCATGGTAAGACCCCTGCCCTGGTCGTCCCTGTCAAAGGCATGGGCATAGAGGTTTGAGGCAAGGGTGTAATTGTGGGAAGCAAAAACTATACGGGTGGTTGAGAAAAGAGCAATGGCCCCTCCTTCAGGGTTAAGAAGGGCCAGTTCGCCGGCAGATGTTTTCTGGCTTATCTCGCCGCTACCGGAATTTATATCAATATCATCAAAGCGTGAAAATTCGCATGTTGCCGTCACAAAAGCAGGGTACTTACCCTTGTTTGTCCATGAACCGATAGTTTCGGCCGTTACCACCCTTTCATGAGCGAGGCCTGTCTCATTGCCATGGCCTGAATAATTAAGGATAAGGCAGCCACTGTTGACCCTGTCATTGATTGCTTTAAGGGCACCCGGGTATGATTGTCCTGAGATGGACGTCAGCTGTTTGTAGGAATCAAGGTATATCTTCTCAATATTGAAAGAAGGTTCTTCCTCCGCAATAAGTTCAGCCAGTTTATCCGAATCGTTCATATGGATATTTTCATCTTCATCATCGGCTACCACGGCTATGGTAGTCTTCCACGGTCCTGTGTTAAGAGGATTTAAATAATCCCTTATCTTATTGATTACAGTTCTTGCTCCCAG
>JAZBOI010000467.1:0-2246 GCA_036351095.1 Bacteroidales bacterium
AATACGTAATATCACTTGAAATACCGTAATATATATAGAATCTAAATAAAATATTCTTATCCTTGATATGCAGAAGTGTCTGGTAAAATGGCAACTAATCAGGGATGGCAGTTAAGAAATTCATAGTCTCAGGGTTGACCAGGGACTATCTCCGGCAGATCATTTATCTGTATGTTTTTTTATAAGTTCGGTAAATCCATGTCTATCCCATAAAGGTTTCCATACCGGGTCTTTTTTGAGAAGGCTTACCGACATTAACCCTGGCATTGAAAGGAGACGGTCAAGCTGCTCAAGCGCCAGGTCATATTCGCCAACCATCGTGTAGATACGCGCCAGATCTTCTTCCCTGAAAATACCGCGGTAATAGTCCTTTGACAACGGCATGAGGTCAACGCCTTTAAGCCCTTCTGCAACAGCCTCATCTTTAATTCCCAGCCCTGCATAAGCTATTCCCAGCGTGCTGTGTAACCTTGAATCATCCAGAGAACCCGTAAGTTTTTCTTTCAGTATTACCAGGCTTGAGTCATAATAAGCAGCTGCTCTTTCTCTATCTCCTGATTGCCGGTATATTTCAGCGTAATACATGCTTTTAGGCATATAGATGAATTGATGATCAAAGACATCCTCATCCAGGTCATCAAGCACAACGACAGCTTCGCTGTACATGCCGTCAATGATGTCAAGCAAAATAAGCTGGTGTGCCAGCGTAATATTCAGACCATTTTCATTATCTATAAGATCACGTAGTGCCTCCCTGCTTTTTGTTGTTCCTTCTTCACGGAGCATATTCAGGTATACGCTATTTACCAGCATCATCGATGATTCTTGTCCGAGAAGTTTCTTTCTATTATAATAATTTTCAGCTTCTTCATAATTGCCAAGCAGGAGGTTTGTTTCAGCCAGCTCATTGATGGTAATAATATTCTGAGGATCCTGCTCCAGGGCCCTGGTAAAATATTCAAGCGCCTTATCCAGCTTAAGTTGCCTTCGATACAACGACGCCAGGCTGACATTCAATTCAACCTTATCATATACGAGGTCACCCGCCTGTTTTAACTTTTCAAGGGCTTTTTCATACTCATGCGTAACATAATAGTATATTCCTTCGGAGATTTTCAGATCAGGAGATTCGGGATTTATGGTTTTCGCTTTCTCCAGGACTCTCCGGGCCTCTTCTAGTCGTTCTTCAGTGCGATCAAAATGGAAGTGATAAAGCCAGCTGCTTGTTGAAGATAATTTAGCATAAGCAAGGACAAAATCAGGGTCCAGTTCAACAGCTTTTTCGAGATATTTTAATGCCTGTAAGAAATCCGATTCAGTTTCTTCGTTCCAATAATATTTCATACCTGTGGTATATGCATACAAAGCATCCGGATTATCTGTTGGTGCTTCTTTCTCGGGGCTGAATTTATATTTAAGTGCTGAAGAAACATTATTGGAGATACTGTTCTGAACCTCAATAAGGTCATCAGTCTTTAAATTCTCGGTCCATTTACCGATGATCTCATCTTCCCCGGCATGGACAAGCATTATATCGACGATTACCTCATTGTCTTTTTGCTGGATATAGCCCTTTACAAGGTAGTTTACATTTAGTTGTCTGCCTATCTCTGGTCCTGAAAGGGCCGTTTCGATATATCTTTTTGTGGATGTCCATGGCCTGATTTTGAAAACATTGATATCCTGCAGTCGCATCATTATGGCAATGGGCAGGGCGTGCTCAAGGACGGAATTGGTACCGGGAGGTCCCAGATTATCAAAAGGCAGAATTGCTATTGTTTTTTCAAGGTCAGAATATTCTTTGCTGTCACGGCCCCTGATGATATTAAAAACCAACAAAGAGGCAATTATTAAAAGGCTTATGTAAGTAGCTATTTTCCATCCAATAATATTACTGGCATTCCTGGTTCCGGGCATGCGATCCTTAACCGATGAAGGCTTCGTTTTTTCGACACCCTGGGGTGTTATGTCGTAAATCCATGACAGTACTATTGAAATAATGAGTCCTGCACACAAGAGGATGAAGACAAGCTTAAGAGTCCATTCAGGTAAGCCAAAGGGTTCCGCAATTATCGAAGTAAGTTCAAGGATAACATAAGCAGCAGCGGCATAGACTATTATTACACCGATTACCCGTCTTCGTTTTAATTCTTCCCAGAACTTAAAGGGATTCTTTTCTCGGTTTTCATTCATCCTGAGCCGGTTTAGGTAATAATATAGAATAACAAGTTATTAAATTTAAATTA
>JAZBOI010000468.1:0-2273 GCA_036351095.1 Bacteroidales bacterium
AAGGAAGCTATGGAGCCTCTTAAGACAGAGCAGAAATAGAGCCGAATATAGAAAGTCATCCAGATCAGGTATAAAATGACTGGTTAAAATTCTGCGACGCCCTGGTTCGCAACAATGATTATTTCGCAGGTAATCAGGATTTTCTATATCGCAAGAAGCGTCACATGTTATTTAGATTATAGATAAATTACGGCATTTCAAGTAATATTACGTATTAATACGTTATGTAACTAAACTATTAGTGTATATTTGTTATATGAAAAAATTAACCAGGAAAGAAGAAGATATAATGCAGGTGATCTGGGATCTTGAAAATGCACTTGTAAGTGACATTATTTCAAAGCTGCCGGAGAAGGACCTGCCCTATACTACAATCTCATCGATAGTTAGGATACTTGAGAAAAAAGGATTTGTGGATCACAGGACCTTTGGCAAGACGCACCAGTATTATCCCCTCATCAGCAAGGAAGAATACAGGAAATCACAGATGAAAAGTATTGTTAAAACCTATTTTGATTCTTCATATAAGAACGTGGTTTCTTTTTTTGCTGAAAATGATGAGATAAGTCCTGAGGACCTGAAGGAAATACTGGATCTTATTGAAAACAAAAAATTACAGGCAGATGATTGAATCAATAATGCTTTACCTGGTCAAAGTAGCCCTGGGAAGTACAGTACTGCTCTGCTGCTACTGCCTCCTTTTCAGAAATGAAACCTTCCATTTCAGGAACAGGATGTTTCTGCTATTATCATTACTCATCCCCCTGGTCATACCAATTATCAGCATTGCGCCTGCTATTGGCGTCACGGAGGTGCAAAGAGATGTAATCGACAGCGGGGTTATAATCTCGACATCACATGCTGTTGAAACAGGTATCTCGAACACCATTGAGCGGATTACATTTATTGAAGTACTTTTTTATATCTACCTGGCAGGTCTGCTCTTTATACTGTCCAGGATAGTAAAGGGCATTTTCACCATTAACAGGATAAAAAGAAAAAGCAAACAGGCTTTTTACCAGGACATCCCGCTGGTGCTTATGAAGCAGGACTTAGTTCCATTCACTTTTCTGGACAAAATATTCATTTCTGAAAAGCTGTACAGAGAAAAGGATTGTAACGATATACTCTGGCACGAAAGCATACATGTAAGACAGCGACATTTTCTTGACCTTTTTATTTCAGAGCTATTTTTAGCCTTCCAGTGGTTCAACCCCTCAGCCTGGATCATCAGGAAAGCAATCAGGGAGAACCATGAATATATGGCTGACAATTATGCAAAAGACAAGACTGAAAGCCTGGAACGCTATCAATTATCATTACTGGGTATTCATGGACTGGAAAAAGCATTACCACTTGCAAATAACTTCAACCACAGCATAATCAAAAAACGTATCATCATGATGAACAAATCAAAAACCAGGCGTGGAGCCCTTTTGAAAACCTTACTGGCAATTCCCATTGTTGCTCTTATCTTCATAAGCCTTGTGGCTAACAGCGGTGCTTTACACATTGCTCAGCCTGCAAGTGAGCTTGATGACCAGGTTGACAGCACCCTATCTGATGAAATAACCCAGGAAAAAGAGGAGTTTTCAGATGTATCAAAAAGAAAAATCAAGGGTCCCTTTTATCATATAATGTATCCCGAGGAAGCTATCAGTAATAACTATGAACATGATTTTTATCTTGTTATCAAGACAGAAGATGGAAGAATTATTGAGAAAGGTACCTTCCTTTCCCCGGATCAATTCAGTGCTCCGGTCATTGACCAGCTTTCTATAGTAGCTTTCCGGTCCGGTCCGGAAGCAAAAATGTCCACTAACACTGTTAAGGCTCTGGATAACATGATGTATGAGAGAAGTATCGATGCAGCCCAAAAAATAAACCAGCTAGATATTCCTGAACTGGAAGGGAAAACAATGGAGTTTGCCCTTAAAATATCTTATGACCTGCTTGATGAAGACATGAAGGATAAACCCTTTGTGGTTGTCCAGAGTATGCCCTCATTTAATGGTGGTGATATAGACAAATTCAAAAAATGGGTACAGGACAGGATATCATATCCCGATGAGCTTAAGGGGCAGGGTATTGAAGGGAAGGTATTTATTATGTTCATTGTCGATAAAGATGGATCAGTAAACAACACAAGTGTTATGAGAAGCCTGCACCCGCAACTGGACAAGATAGCCGTTGATGTTATCAACAGCTCGCCCCGGTGGCAACCGGGTCATTTAAATTCAGAAGATCCCGTGAAGGTGAGGTTTTCCGTCGCC
>JAZBOI010000469.1:0-2273 GCA_036351095.1 Bacteroidales bacterium
GTATTTAAGAGGCAAACCCGGCTGGAAGAATGGCAGTAGAACATTAATAGTTGACTCACAAAGGGTTGAAGAGCCGGAGCATTACAGGAACTCATCGGTTATGCAGAAGGACTGGAGACTTGTTAACGGCAACGAACTTTACTACATGAAATACGATCCGGGCCAGAGGCTGGATGTATCTGCCCTGTATCCAGAGAAAGTTGAGGAAATGCGCAGTCTTTACGAAAATTGGTTCTCCGATGTCTTCTCTGATTACAAAACAAGAAGCTACATTCACATTGGATCAGATAAGGCTCCCTCAATGGTGTTATCATCGCATGACTGGATGGAAGTTGTACTTCCTGACGGCACCAGGGCCGCCCGTCCCGGAGGAGAAGATACCCCACCCTTCGCCCATACGCAAATCAGAAGAGGATGGCAGAGAAATGGTTACTGGGATATTCAGGTAGAAAAAGACGGCAAATACCAGTTTGAACTTATGCGATGGCCAAAGGAAGCAGGAAGAAATTTACGAGAGAGTATCCCGGCTTCAACCCTGCCTATACCAGGTGGAGAACCTTTCGGGCCCGGCATAGCACTTGACATCAGAAGCGCGAAGCTTCAGGTCCAGGATTTTAAAGGCGAAATACCGGTGACCGACGGTATGTTCTCGGCAAGCTTTGAAGTTGACCTGAAAGAAGGCAAAACAAAACTGCAAACCTGGTTTACAGGACCCGAAGGATTGTCACTTGGGGCTTATTATGTATATATTACCAGGCTTTAATATTTCCATAACAGTCCCGAAGGATAATAAAATCTAAATAAATCAATATCATGAACATCAAACAAAACCGAAGAACCTTCCTTAAAACCTCTGCCATTGCAGGGGCCGGACTGGGACTGGCTCCCAGCATTACAACAGCTGCCAGCTGGGCCAGGATCCTGGGTGCAAATGAAACCATAAACGTTGGTGTGGTCGGATGCCGGAACCACGGCTCATGGGCTCACCTTGAAGATTCCTACCTTAAATTCCCGAATGTGAATGTGATCGCCCTGTGTGATCCGGACATCGCAAGCATCGACCGGTGCTCCAAAATTATGTTCGACGCAGGAGCGAGGCCGGCAAAGGCATACCAGGATATCAGAAAGATGCTGGAAAACAAGGATATAGATGCCATATCAGTTGCCACACCAAACCACTGGCATGCACTGGCCACGGTATGGGGATGCCAGGCGGGGAAAGATGTCTGCGTGGAAAAACCCGTTTCACACAATATCTGGGAAGGGCGGAAAATGGTTGAGGCGGCAAAAAAATATGGCAGGATAGTGCAGGCCGACCACGACATTAGGTCGGATCCCAGGAAAGTTGAAGCGATTGATTTCATACAGAGCGGGGCCCTGGGAAAGATTGAATTCTGCTATTCATGGGTTTATAAAAGAAGAACGAGCATCGGGAAAGCAGGGCCTCAGGGTGGATATATCCCCCGGACTGTGGATTATGATATCTATTGCGGGCCAGCACCTTTTGGCAAACTCCCCAGGGTTAACCTTCACTACGACTGGCACTGGCAGTGGGACTTCGGATGCGGTGAGATAGGTAATAACGGACCTCACCACCTCGACCTCTGCCGATGGATACTTGGTCATGACGACCTGCCGCAAAGAGTTATCACTTTCGGCGGAAGATACGGTTATGAGGACGATGGCGAAACACCAAATACCAGCGTCACCCTGTATGATTATAAGCCGGCGCCTATTCTCTTTGAAGTGAGGGGCCTGTCGAGGAGCACTGATGACCCTCTTATGGATCCATTTAAAACCACAAGCAGGAAGGGGATCAGGCTCTATCATGAATGGGAAAGCAAGAACCCGCACAATGCCAATATCATTATATGTAAAAACGGATTCGTTGACATGGAAGGCCATATTGCCTATGATAACGACGGCAAAAAGATCAGGGAATTCGAGGGCGAATCGGTCAATTCTGTGCTGAACTTTGTCAAAGCTGTCAGGAGCAGGAAAGAGGAAGATATTAAAACACCCATTATTAACGGGCATCTCTCTGCCTCACTCTGCCATATGGGAAATATCTCCTACAGGGTTGGAAAAGAAGCATCCTATGAGGAAGTTCATGATCAATTTGAGAAGGATTATGAAGTATTGGATGCGCTGGAAAGGACAAAGGATCACCTTACTGCCAACGGGCTTAATATGAAACAGTTGCCTGTAGTACTGGGTCCGTGGCTCAATATGGATTCTAAGCAGGAGAGGTTCACCGGCGATTATTCTGAGGA
>JAZBOI010000470.1:0-2468 GCA_036351095.1 Bacteroidales bacterium
AGCTGTGGCTCAATCTCCCATCGTTAATGCTTATCTGGCTAATGCTCAGTTCTTTGATCCTGTTGCTTGTGTCTTCATTGGCCAGCAGTTGCATGAAATATTCCAGGTTTAATACATTATTTGTATCAGGCTGAATTTTAATAACAGGCTTTTCTATCCCTATCCTTCCCAGTCTGAAGATTTTTTCCACTGGTTTAATCTTTCTAATGCCAGCCCTGACCCTTGGGGAAAAGAACATAGTATCCGCAGTGTTGTCTTTTAAAAGCAGGTCGCTAACTTCAATATGATTGAAAAAAGTGAATCGTATGTTACCGGCGGTGAGCTCTAATTCATTATTTTTCGAAAACCTTGATGAGAATTTTTCAAAAAGCCATGTTTGAACAGATGGGCTTCTCAGACTTATCATGCCTATGGCTATAAGGATAATAAGAGAGAGTAAGGTATAAAGAGGTATTTTATATATTTTCTTAATTTTGCCCATTATTAAGAACATGCACAAATGACATTCCAAAAATAGCGTAAAAAACTGAAAAATAAAGATAAATGCCAATTACTATTCTCGCCATAGAATCATCATGTGACGATACTTCAGCTGCCATTGTGGAAGATGGATTTTTGCTGTCAAACCTTATCGCAGGGCAGGAGGTTCACCGTTCCTATGGAGGGGTTGTGCCTGAACTGGCCTCAAGGGCCCATCAGGCTAATATAGTACCCGTTGTTGACCAGGCTATCAAAAATGCAGGTATCAGAAAAGAAGATATTGATGCGGTGTCGTTTACAAGGGGTCCCGGTTTACTGGGCTCCCTGCTTGTTGGTGCATCCTTTGCCAAAGGCCTTGCCCTTGCCCTTGCAAAGCCCCTGATAGAAGTGAACCACCTGCAGGCCCATATACTGTCACACTGGCTTAAAGAAAAAGGAGGTGAAAACAGGATACCGGCTCTGCCGTTTTTATGTCTCCTTGTATCGGGCGGACATACACAGCTCGTGGTGGTGGACAGGGATATGAAACTGAAAGAAATAGGATCCACAATTGATGATGCTGCAGGCGAGGCTTTTGATAAATGTGCAAAACTGATGGGCATGCCTTACCCGGGAGGTCCTTTAATAGATAAACTGGCAGCCGGGGGTGATCCCGGCAGGTTTAAATTTACCAGGCCGAGGATAGAAGGATTGGATTACAGTTTCAGCGGTCTGAAAACCAATTTTCTTTATTTTCTCCGCGATGCCATTAAAGAGAACGAAGAATTTATCGAAGAGAACAGGAATGACCTGTGTGCCTCGCTGCAAAAGACTATAGTGGAAATATTAACTGATAAACTGATCAAAGCTGCTGCCAGCACAGGAATAAGAGAAATCGGTATTGCCGGGGGAGTTGCAGCCAACAGCGGACTGAGAGATGCCCTGGATGAACTGGGGAAAGAACATGGATGGAATATCTACCTTCCGAAACTGGGGTATACAACGGATAACGCGGCTATGATTGCAATAACGGGCTATTTTAAGTATCTTGAAAAGGATTTTAGCAGTCAGGACACAGTGCCACTGGCAAGGTTTAATATTTAACTTATTACAATGGATCTGAAAGAAAAATCAATTTTGGTGGTTGGTGCAGGTGCTATCGGGGGTATATCCGCTGCCTTCCTGAAGAATGCAGGCTATGATGTTGAGATTGTCTGCAAATATGAGGAATACAGGGATATTATTGTCAACAGGGGTATTGCCGTGAGCGGGGAAAGGGGTGAATTAAAGGAAAAAATGAATGCCCATGTATCAATCAGGGATACGGGAGCCAGGAAAGATATTATATTTCTTGCCGTTAAGGCCACTGATATGATTGAGGCGGCTGAAGACCTCAGGCCTTTTCTGAAACCGGATAGCCTGCTTGTGTCCATGCAAAACGGTATATGTGAGCCTGAACTGGCTAAAATGCTTGGAAATGATCATATTGTAGGATGTATTGTAGGCTGGGGAGCAAGCATGGAAAAACCCGGTGAACTGATTATGACATCAGGAGGTGATTTTGTTATAGGGTATATTGACAGACCGGGGGATGACAGGCTGGCCGCGATAGCCGGGATAATGAGCGTGATTCATCCAGTACGAATAAGCAGTAACATGATGGGCCACCTCTTCTCAAAACTTATAATTAATTCCTGCATAACATCACTCGGAGCAATAAGCGGCCTGCTGCTCGGAGAAATGATGTGCAGGCGGAAAACCAGGAAATTGTTTATTACCATTATACGTGAAGCAGTCGAGCTGGCACATGTACTCCAGGTAAAGATTGAGGATTACGGGAAAAAATTGAATTACTATGATTTTGTTGACGACAGCAAAAGTTTTGCAGAATTGAGGAGACATATAAAATTGAGACTGATGGGTCTCAAATATCGCAGGCTGAAATCATCATCACTTCAATCTCTCGAAAGAGGGAAGCTTACAGAAATTGACTATCTGAATGGTTATAT
>JAZBOI010000471.1:0-4954 GCA_036351095.1 Bacteroidales bacterium
CAAACCGTTTAATTGGGTATTTTTGCATAAAAGTTTTTTATGAGGATACATTTTATAGCCATTGGTGGTGCGGTGATGCATAACCTGGCCCTTGCCCTGCATGCCGGGGGACATAAGGTAAGCGGTTCAGATGATGAGATATTTGAGCCTTCAGCAGGGAGGCTGGCTGCCTGCGGCCTCCTTCCGGAGAAGACAGGCTGGTATCCTGAAAAGATAAGTGCTGACATCGACACGGTGATACTGGGAATGCACGCCCGCAAAGATAATCCTGAGTTATTAAAGGCCAGGCAGCTGGGCCTTGAAATAAAATCCTTCCCCGAATACCTTTACGACCGGACCAGGAATAAAACAAGAGTGGTCATTGGAGGCAGTCACGGAAAAACAACCATCACATCAATGATAATGCATGTTCTCAGATCGCTGGGAAAGGAATTTGATTATATGGTGGGGTCAAAGGTTAGTGGTTTTGACACCATGGTCAGCCTGTCAGACAGTTCAGACATTGCTGTTTTCGAGGGTGATGAATATCTCAGCTCAGCCATTGACCCACGGCCTAAATTCCATCTCTATAAAGCTGATATTGCTGTCATTAACGGGATATCCTGGGATCATATAAATGTATTCCCTTCATTTGATGAATACCTGGAGCAGTTCCGTATTTTTACCGACACAATAAGCAAAAACGGCAAGCTTATATATTTCAGGGATGACGCCCTGGTTGATAACATAGCAGGATCATCAAGGGATGATATAATTAGGCTGCCATATACCGTGCATGGTTACTTTCAGAACAGGAAAGGCTTTTTTGCCGCCACGCATGACAGGATACAGAAGATGGAGGTCTTCGGGGAGCATAATATGCAGAATCTCAGTGCTGCCAGGGCAGTGTGTGCCGAGCTTGGGATAGGGGATGATGAATTTTACCCGGCCATAGGCACTTTTAAAGGTTCGGGTAAACGTCTTGAACTGTTGAGCAGGGGTGAAAACTCGATGGTTTACCTTGATTTTGCTCATGCACCATCGAAAGTGAAGGCTACAGTTGATGCCGTAGCGGAAAGATACCCGGCCCACCGGATAGTAGTTTGCCTCGAACTGCACACATACAGCAGCCTTAATGAAACATTTCTGAAGAATTACAGGAACAGCCTTGACGAAGCCGACCTGTCATTTGTTTATTATAATCCGCATGCTCTCAGCCTGAAAAAGCTGGATATGCTTGATAAGAAAACAGTTAAACAGGCTATTGGCAATGACTTGACTGTGGTTATTGATGACTCAGATGAGCTATTTTATAAAATAAAGGAGGCAGCCGGACCGGATACAGTATATTTGTTCATGAGTTCAGGCGATTTTAACGGCTGTGATCTAAATACTTTTGCGGCAGATTTAACCCGGTGATGATAAAAAATTTTAACAATGGAATTTACGCATGTCCTTAATGCTTTTCTGCTGACACTCTTTGCCGGGCTGTCCACCGGTATAGGCTCAGCCCTTGCATTTTTTACCAATAAGACCAATACAAGATTTCTCTCAGTCAGCCTTGGCTTTTCAGCCGGAGTGATGATCTATGTGTCTTTTGTTGAAATATTATTCAAGGCCAGCGAGTCACTTACCCTTGTATACGGAGAGGATAAAGGATGGTGGTTTACTGTTGCCGCATTTTTCGGAGGCATACTTTTTATTGCTATTATCGACAGGTTTATTCCTACTGTGGAAAACCCCCATGAGGTCCGCCTTATTGAGGATATGGACAGGAAACCATCAAAAACAAGGCTTATGAGAATGGGATTATTGACCGCCCTGGCAATAGGCATACACAATTTCCCTGAAGGACTTGCAACCTTTATTGCCGCCCTGGATGATCCCGAACTGGGCCTTGCCATTGCAATAGCCATTGCAATCCATAATATACCTGAAGGTATAGCCGTTTCGGTCCCGGTATATTACGCCACGGGCAGCCGCAGGAAAGCATTCACCCTGTCATTCCTCAGCGGACTGTCCGAACCCATTGGGGCCCTGATAGGATATGCCATATTAATGCCATTCATGAGCCCGCAATTGTTCGGGATGCTCTTTGCCTCGGTGGCAGGAATAATGGTTTTTATCTCACTCGATGAACTGCTGCCCGCAGCCAGGGAATACGGTGAACATCACCTCGCAATATACGGCTTACTTGCAGGTATGGCCGTTATGGCCTTAAGCCTGCTGATTATTTAATGGTGAATATTGTGGTTTGAGATGAAATAATATTTGATTATAATTGCCCTGCCAAAACAGAGAATCAAATAGCAAAGAGTTCCTGAAATGAAAGAACCATAAACCGAGTTAAAGGTTCCTGGCAGCAAGCTGCGAGGAGAGTCAATGTGAAGAAAGATTAGTTCTTTGATTTTCAGTAAACTAAAAAATTTAAACAGATGAAAAAATACGGATTATTTATAATAGCTATTCTTTTACTCGGATCAACTGCCAGCGCACAGGATTATAAAACAAGCCTAGGTCTGAGGGCAGGATATCCTTACGGTGTAAGCGTTAAACATTTCCTTAACCAGACTAATGCCGTGGAGGGAATCATAGCAAGCAGCTGGGGAGACCTGGTTATAACAGGACTGTACGAAAATGAACACTGGACAGGCCAGTACCCGGGACTGAACTGGTACTGGGGCTTTGGTGCTCATATTGGTTTCTGGAATAATAACAGGTATATTAACGATCTTGATGTTGGACCGGTACTTGGAGCCGATTTTGTGCTTGGACTGGAATATACTTTTGATGATATCCCACTGAACCTGGCACTGGATATAATGCCCAGTGTGAACCTTATCGGATATACCGGATGGGGAGGCATCCACGGTGGGCTATCTGTAAGATATGTCTTCTAATTTCCGGCACTTTTTTTGCACAGAATTTGCTATATTCAAAAAAAGATATTTTCTTTGCATCCGCTTTCTGTACGAGAAAGTTATTGCTCCGTTCGTCTAGTGGTTAGGACGCAAGGTTTTCATCCTTGTAGCAGGGGTTCGATTCCCCTACGGAGTACAAATTTCGATAATAACGAGGAGATTAAAAGATGGCCAATCACAAATCAGCGGAAAAAAGAAACAGGCAAACTGAACAGCGCAGGCTTCACAACAGGTATTTTATTAAAACCACACGTAACAGCCTGAAAAAATTGCGTGCAACATCTGATAAGGATGAAGCACAGGAACTGTACCCCACAGTAGCCTCCCAGCTTGATAAGCTTGTCAAAAAGAATATTATTCACAAGAATAAGGCCGCCAACCTCAAATCATCGCTGGCAAAGCATGTGAAAAGCCTCTAAAGGAATTTGATAAAATTTTTCAGGGCTGTCCTTTTTTGGGACAGCCTTTTTTTTCATTTTTATTTCCATTTATGTAAATTGCAGTAGGATAAAAATTCTTGCTGTATGTCATTAAAAATCAAAGACTGGGCCCTTGAGGACAGGCCACGGGAAAAACTCCTCTATAAAGGTATATCAAGCCTTAGTGACGCTGAACTGCTGGCCATACTGCTGGGCTCGGGGAGCAATGATAAATCGGCGGTAGACCTGGCCCGCGAAATACTAAGCATTGCTTCCAATAACCTTCACCGGCTGGGTAAGCTGGATGTGCATGACCTGGTTAAGTTAAAAGGGATAGGCACGGCAAAAGCCATTAATATAATGGCCGCCCTGGAACTTGGAAGGCGACGAAAATCGGCTGAGATCATTGAAGCTGCAAAAATCAGGTCGAGCAATGATGTTTATACAATATTCAATCCCCTGCTGGCCGATCTTACACACGAGGAATTCTGGCTGCTCTACCTCAACAGGTCAAATAAAATACTGAGCCGCCACAAACTCAGCCAGGGAGGTGTAAGTGGTACCATTACCGATGTCCGCCTGATAATCAAGAAAGCCCTTGAACTGCTGGCTTCATCAATGATCATTTGCCATAATCACCCATCGGGTAACCTTGATCCCAGCGAGGCTGACAACCGCATAACACAAAAGATTAAGGAAGCTGCTGCCTGTTTCGACATCAACCTCCTCGACCATGTCATAGTCACGGACAACGGCTATTACAGCTATGCTGACAGTGGGGCCCTGTAAAGGCAAGGCACCATATAAGACACACAGGCTGGCAATGCAAATCGCTTTATCCTGGGGTTGATTCAAAGCTGGGTGGCAGGACTGTCATTGCAATCCTTAATTAATTCTGTAATGCTCTTGTTAAACACAGGGTGAACAAAAGCAGGTGCTATATCAGCCATGGGTTGTAATACGAACATACGCTTGTGAAGCAGCGGATGCGGAATAATCAATGGTTTGCTGCTTATTATCTGGTTCTCGTAAAAAAGTATGTCAATATCTATAATACGGTCTGAATAGCCTCTCCCTGATCTTGTCCTGCCCATCCTGATTTCTATCTCCTGTATATGATCAAGCAGGTCAAAAGCATCAGCTTCAGTGCTGATCTCCACTACCTGGTTGTAAAAATCATTGTTACTACTGAAACCCATGGGGGCGGAAAGATAGACAGGCGAAACCTTTTTAATACTGGCACAACTTTCCTCCAGATTCTCCCTTGCAATCGCCAGGTTTTCTTTCCTGTTGCCCAGATTTGTACCCAGACCAAGATAAGCTCTTACCATTGGATAGTTCTTATTACTGAAATTCAAAATTATTAAATCATTGTAATAAGCAAAGTACCCTGTCCTTGTTTTTTATATATTTAAGGTCTTAAATTCGAGCTGTAAATCATTACATAAAACAAACACCAAACCTTCAGACATATGAAAAGTTTTCTGAAATACACACTGGCTACAATAACAGGACTGCTTATTACAGGTATCTTATTCTTTTTCATAAGCCTCGCCAGCCTCAGCCTGATGATTGCATCTGCCGAAAAACCGGTTAGCATAAAACAAAATTCTGTACTGGTACTGAATACAGGAC
>JAZBOI010000472.1:0-2488 GCA_036351095.1 Bacteroidales bacterium
ACAATCAGGTCATTGGCAGATATATTCTTTATGTCTGTTCTGGCATTCATCAGGTTACCACCTAAGGTTCCATCAATCCTGAAGTCTCCAAATTCTTTGTCAAAAATGGCCAGCAGATCGTAGTTTGATTCTACTCCCATGATATTTGACTCATTAAATGTGCCATTCAGTCCGGAGCCATCTGTTGCCCTGTAGGTAAGTGCCAGCACGATACTTTTCCTGTTCTCATAGTAATAATCTGTCCCGGCACGTCCCCTCAGGGTTAACCAGTCGGCCAGTTTCAGGTCAAGGGATATATTTCCATAGAGCCTGTTTCTTTCCCTGGCATTGGTGTTGTGGGCCTGCAGATAAGGATTGGGTGTTTCGCCAACTCCAAAATTATAGGGCATCCCGGATGGCATAACAGTATTCCAGTTCTCCCGTAATGGAACGATATCCACCTGGCGGGGCATGAAGGTTACACCAGACATAGGATTGTTCGGTGCATCACCATAGTAACCCTGCGCCGGCAGATTATCACTCTTATTGATCACATAGTTCAGGTTAGAACTGAACTTCAGGCGCTCATGCAATTGCAGATCACTGTTTATAGAGATGGTATTCTTACGGTAATCGGTATTGGGAAGGGTTCCTTTCACCCGGTTATCATTGAAATACGCTCTGATTGCTCCCATGTCTCCTGCTCTTGACAAGGAAATAGAATTATCAGCGGTAATCCCGGTTTCATAAAAATCCCTTACATTATTGGGATGTGATACCCATGGCTGAGCAGGCCCTGTAAACTGGTCCAGGATAAGTCCTGCATCCAATCTCGGACCCCAGCTTGAAGGAGTACCATCGTTTACACCGTTTCTACCATCAACATAATTGTATCCGAACTGCTGTGCATATTCCTGGTATGTAAGATTTGTTCCGTTATTCTCATTGTACTGTTTCCAGTAATATTCACTTCCATTAGCTCCTCCGCCATACTTATTCTGATAGTAAGGAAGATAAGGGAGTACATCTAAGGTCAGCGCAGACGAAACTTCAACGCCAAGGCCTTGCGTTCTTTTCCCTCTTTTTGTGGTTACCACAATGACACCGTTAGCACCCCTTGCTCCGTAAAGTGCCGCAGCATTTGCACCTTTCAATACAGAAATGGACTCAATGTTACTGGGATCAATATCAAGGGCACCGTTACCAAAGTCTGCTCCGTCCATAGGACCCTTATCCGAATCAAAATTGATAAAAGGGGTTCCGTCGACTACCCAGAGGGGCTGACTGTTCGTAAAAGAGCTTTCTCCCCTGATCACGATACGGGAAGCACCACCCACAGCACCGGTAGCATTGGTGATTTGTACACCTGCAACCTTACCAGCAATAGCATTTACCGCGTTTAAGGGTTTTACTTCAGCAATTTCTTCATTGCCTACATCCTGAACAGAATACCCGAGAGCTTTCTTCTCCCTGCGGATACCCAGGGCAGTAACTACTACTTCTTCCATCCCCAAAACATCCGGCTCCAGGGAGACGTTATAGATATTAGAGGATGTGATGGGTACTTCAAGGGTTTTCATTCCAACAAATGAAAACATCAGTACCCCTTGATCTCCGCTTGCTGTAATAGAAAATTCCCCATTGGCGTTTGTTGTTGTTCCACCGGGGGATCCTTTCAACCTAACAGTTACACCAGGCAAAGCCTCACCAGTTTCAGATGATGTAACTTGCCCGGTCAGTTGTCGAGTCTGGCAATAGATTGCTCCTGAAATGAACAACATTATTGCCATAATTAATGTTACTTTTTTCATAAAAATTTAGGTTATTTAGGTGAGAAATACAATTTACATTTTACTTAATTGTTTCAATTTGACTAAACTAAACTAAATTGGTTTTTTAATCCCTAATTATTTTGACTGAGTTGTCCCCTATTTAAACATCAGTCAATTAAAACATTACATATAGCAAAAAAACAGGCCTTGCCGGCCTGTTCTTTTTTGACTCTGATCAATAAGATCTCTGATAGTTACAACCCAAACTGTTACTATGAAAAAAACACTTATTATATTATTCTATACCAGTCCTGGTGTCCCACCAAACCTGGGTTCCGTAGAAAATATCCTCTTCAACAACATTGAAGGGGAAATTTGTATTTAATGATTTCTCTTCATCGGCATAAGCCATCCTGAAGGGGGGCCTGGTATGACCAAGCTGGGCATAATCTTCAGAAACACCGGTCATCAGAGGAATGTCTGTCCTCCTTGTTTCCGACCATGCTTCAACGCTTTGCTTGAAAAGGGCTATCCATTTCTGGGTCCTTATCTTCTCAAGATTCGACATGCTGCTACCATCCCAGGCAACACCCGGCTCTGCGAGGAATGCATTTACATCACCTTCGCTGATCCCGTTTTCCTCCATCGACATCTTAATCCCCATTTCATATGCTGCCTTTGCGTCGCCGCTGGCAAGTCCCCTTTCATATATCTCGGCCCAATTAAAGTAAACTTCA
>JAZBOI010000473.1:0-3034 GCA_036351095.1 Bacteroidales bacterium
ACATGGTAGGGATAATGTAACATCGTGTACTCCTGGTTCAGCCTTGCCAGGGCCTCGTTCATGGATTTATAATATTTTTCAGTTGATGCGCCCGACCTGATATGCGAAAATATCCTTGTAGTAAACCCCATATTCAATAATATTAGTATTTCTGTTACCCTTTAAACTTCATAAGCCAACACGGCTTATGTTTAATTAACCGGTGCCAAGTTATTAATAATTCAGAAAATAAGTGAATTCCAGTGACCTTATTAAGTTAATGACCGTGTTAAACTCTGTAAAAGGCTGTTATGATGAGCGTAACAAAATGTGGGGTCATGACCTTTACTATTAATGAAATTGCTGGCTAATGAATATTGCAATCAGATTTTCAAACGTATATTGATTTTCTCCAGTAATCCTGTTATCCCTACCACAAGCAGGGCAAAGATCATAGATTTTACCAGGCCTGCTATGCCACCTGTCAGTGGATCAGGGATCATCATTATAAGAGGTCCCAGAGTAGGATAGAATATGTAGGGAACAAGGTAACAGGTAAGCGTGCTCCTGCCTGCCGGCATCATAAAACCTGCCCATCCGGTCTTGTTCCATATATCTGCAATCCAGTACATGAAGGCAAAAAAAGCAAAACTTATCCCGGCACATATAGCTGTCCATGCCGGGGTAGCCCTTATCTTTGATATGCCCCATTCAGGCCTCATGGCAAACCCGTACAGGAAAGAAATTGCTGCCAGTGAAATCAACAGGGCTATGAACAGCTTTATCCGGCCCGACTCATTCAGTTTTTTATAGAAAACTGATGCAAGCACTCCGCTCATTACCAGGGCATAGTTGGATGCGCTAACAACGAGCCGCAACGGGGAGGAAAACCCGGGCAGACCCGTGAACTCCTGTACATTAAGAGCATATAATACTATCCATGCTGGAATTATTAGCCACAGCCTTGCACCGGCAAGAAAGTAAACAAGGGCGCACAGAAGGTAGGCCCAGCCTATCAGGCCCAGGATGCCCCACCAGTGTGGCTTCATCCACTCAGGGTCGCCTGGCACACCACCTTTATAGGTAAGCGCCAGGACAAACAATATAAGAAAACCGGCCAGCTGGAAGTAGAGGACGGGTATTTTTTTTGTCCAACCTGTGTTCCTGTAATTATTCCAGATAAGAAGAAAGGCAATAACCATGATCACTTGCCATATTGCTTTCATCCAGGGCGCTACACCGGGATGGAAATTTTCCAGGTTAACCATATAAAATCCCATTATTACAAGAGCTGCAGAACGCTGGAGTATATGAATAAAAACCTGGATTCTTCTCTGGCCTTTATTAAACCTGGCATCTATTGCAAAGGGAATGGATAATCCCACGATAAAGAGGAAGGCAGGAAAAATAATGTCAGAAAAACCCAGCCTGTCTTCGTCGGCTGCAGCATGTTCAAGCCATGAGGGTATATCATGAAGGGTCCAGAAATCATTAACAAAGATCATCAGGAGCATGGTAAGTGCCCTGAAGATATCTATGGAAGCAATTCGCCCTGTTTTCATATAATATGGGATTAGACAAGGACATAAATACAATATTTTTTAATCTTAAACAAGATCATAAGCTTGTCCGGTATTTAACAGGTTCAATTTGATTTTATTCGTATTTTTGGTATTACTGAAAAGTATCGTTATGGATCCAACATTTACCAAAATGCTCATAGCATTACTATTGCTGCCTGTAATAATAATATCCGGCATTTATCTCAGAAAAAAATCAAGGCCGTACAAACAGTTTCCATTCACAGTTCACAAGACTCTGGCAATTGCATATATAATTTTCTCCGTGCTGGTGATAATCAGATTTTTCAAAAATTATAACCCGGCAGGACTAATGGTATTCCTGATTATCATCACTCTGGCCCTTATGATTTCCAGTTTCGTAACAGGTGCCCTGCAGAGTTTTGAAAAACCACCGCACTCAATAATAATCGTAACCCATAAGGTAAGTTCTTACCTTTTAAGTTTATCCTTACCGCTAACATTTTTCTTAATATACTACTTGTAAAATTAAAACTTACTGATCATGGCAAATGATGCACAAAAGAATGCTCCGGCAGGTGCCGTTTACGGGCTTGGTTTCATTGGAGCAGCAATCTATTTTATTTCTGCCGCCACAGGTTTCTGGGTGGGGGTGCTGGGTTTCCTGAAGGCTATCGTATGGCCTGTATTCCTGGTTTATCATGCATTTGACAAGATGCTAATGTAATTCATAGCAGATGCCGGGAGCAGCGACTGTCATAAATATCAGTCCTATCTGTTCAGTATTTCGATGACCCTGCTCCTGTAAGTTCTGCTTACAGGTAAGTCTTTACCGGAGACTATGACTTTCTCCCTGGTAAAGGATTCAATTTTACTGGTATTCACGATGTAGGACCTGTGTATCCTCAGGTATTTATCGCTCAGCATCGTATCCAGGAGGCTGATATTTGTCCTTGTAATAACCCTCTCTCCTCCCTCGAGGAAAATTCTTACATAGTCAGCCATACTTTCAATATACAGAATTGAATCACGCTCTATCCTCCTGTTCTTCCTTTCTGACCTGACAGTAAGATATTCTTCCCTCCCCTTACCGGACGGTCCTGTAAGAGATTGTAAGCTTAGGTACTGGCGAACCATTGATACAAAAGCGCTGATTAAAACAATAAGGTATGTTATAAGGGGCATTATGCGGAAATTGGTCATCGTGGTCCATATATTATCAAAGTCATAAGATGCCAGTACCAGGCAGGCAGCTAACATAAGGACAAAAACAAGGTCAATTGAGATAATAAAGGTATATACCAGGTAGATAAAGAATTTTAAATACCTTTTTCTAAGCAGGTACCCAGGAACCAGTACAGAATTAATGACCCATGAGCTTGCGATAATTATAGGAATGAAGAATGACACGAAGTAGAAAGCATAGATATAGCTCCCCGCTGTTTTCCCGAAAACCACAACAAGTATTACTGAAACGGCAAGCCAGAAGAATATATCAAAGTATCTGTTCACAC
>JAZBOI010000474.1:0-10145 GCA_036351095.1 Bacteroidales bacterium
ATATCCAGTGAAAAGTCACTTCCGAAAATATTCTCACCGAGGAAATTTTTCTTACGGGCATCCTCCAGTGCTTTCTGAAGCACACTTATTGACCTGTAATATTCGCCCCTGATATAGATAAATGCCTTGCTTGCCCCGATAGCATAGGCTGCTATTATCATTCCCTCAAGCATAAGGTGGGGATCATTCTCCATTATTATCCTGTCTTTGAAAGTCCCGGGTTCACCTTCATCTGCATTGCATATAAGGTATTTCTGCTCACACCTGAGGCAGGCATCACTGGTAAATCTCTTTTTAAGGCCTGCAGAAAAGCCGGCACCTCCCCTTCCGCGCAGGCTTGCTTCAACCATTTCATCTATAATCTCAACGGGGGCACAGGCCAGTGCCTTCTCAGCTGTCCTGTAACCTCCTTCAGCAAGATAATCGTTTATGTTGAGCGGATCTATCCTGCCTATGTTTTTAAGGATTATTCTTCTTTCCCGGGCCACTTTATTTGTTTTTATATTCGTTGATTATATCAGCTATCTTCTTTCTGTCGAGATTGCCGTAGATCCTGTCATTTATCATCATCACAGGTGCCATGGCGCAGTGTCCGAGACATTCTGACACTTCAAGCGTAAACAGCCTGTCGGCCGTTGTTTCACCGATGCCTGTGTCTAGAAGTTGTTTTAGCTCTTCAAGAACATCCAGCGAGCCTTCTATAAGGCACACCGGTGAATTACATGCCCTGATGATGTATTTACCCCTGGGCTTGACACTGAGCATGGTATAATAAGTGGCTACACCGTATACATGGCTCAGTGTTGTATTCAGGTAAGCAGCCACTTCTTTGAGGTCATCGCCTGCCAGATAATTATAGGGATTATTATCCTGGATGGCATGCAATATGTTCAGCATATTTTTATGCTCGGGACTGAATTTTCTGAGTATATCGCTTGTTTTCATCAGGCTTGTTTAAATCATAAAGCATTTTTTTCCACTTTTACTGCACACACCTTGGTCTCGGGTATTTTTGACACCGGGTCCACGGCACATATTGTCAGTTCATTGGTCGGTGCATCCGGGAAATGGAATGTTAAGGAAGCCACACCTGCCGGGCAGATACGTGTAATATTTACCTTAACCTTAATTTTCCCCCTCCTGGAGTTCACATGCACCATCTCTCCTTCTTCAACACCCATCTTCCTGGCATCCTCAGGGTTAATGCGAAGGTATTCGCTTCCTTCAATATCTTTCAGGCCGCTTACCCTTCCTGTCATTGTACTGGTATGGTAATGGTAAAGGCTGCGGTCTGTCGTAAGCAAGAGCGGATAGTCCTTATCAGGCAGCTCAACCGATGCCTTATAGAGAAGGGGAAAGAGTTTCCCTTTACCGGAGCTGGTTGCAAATTTTTCCCCGTGCAGGAATTTTGTTCCGGGGTGCTCCTTATCTGGGCAGGGCCATTGCAGGCCTTCCTTTTCTATCCTGTCGTAGCTTATCCCTGCATAGCTGGGGGTCAGTGAGTTTATCTCACTCACTATCTCGCTGACATCCCTGAAATCGAAGCCTGTGGCTCCCATCCGCCTTGCTATCTCAGATGTAATGAGCCAGTCTTCCTTTGCCTGCCCGGGAGGGTTGACCGCTTTCCTTACCCTCTGCACCCTTCTTTCCGTATTGGTAAAAGTACCATCCTTTTCAGCAAAGGAGCATGCAGGAAGCACAATATCCGCGTAGCGGGCTGTTTCGGTAAGGAAAATATCCTGTACAACAAAGAACTCCAGCTTTTCGAGGGCTTTCTTCACATGGTTGGCATCGGCTTCGCTCAGCACTGGATTCTCCCCAACCTGGTACAGGACTTTTATATTACCTTTCTCTATCTCAGTAAAATACTCGGTATGTGTAAGGCCATTTTTCCTGTCCAGCCTGGCAGACCAGGCCTTTTCAAATTTCTCAATCTTTTCCGGGTCGGTAACTCCCTGGTAACCCGGGAACACATTTGGCAGCCCGCCCATATCACATGCACCCTGCACATTGTTCTGTCCCCTGAGCGGATTTACTCCCGAGGCCTCTTTCCCCAGGTTGCCGGTAAGCAAGGCTATATTACTAACTGCCAGAACATTATCGGTGCCATGACTGTGCTGAGTAATACCCATGGCATATACCAGGGAAGACGGGGCATTGGTAGCATAGAGCCTGGCAGCCTCCTGTATCTTCTCTCTTTTTACTCCTGTTATTTGCGACACACTGTCAAGACCATAGCCTTTCAGGGAGTCAATGAATTCATCATAACCCTCACACCTGGACTCAAGGAATGCTTTATCCTGCAGGCCTTCATCCACGATAACTTTCATCATTCCCATAAGAAGCACAACGTCGGTGCCCGGGTAGTGCTGTATGAATATGTCTGCAAAACGGCAGAGGTCTATTTCCTTGGGATTGGCAACTATAATTTTAGCCCCTTTCCTTTTAGCTTCCTTTATATGCAGTCCTATAATGGGATGTGCAGCCGTGGTATTCGATCCAATTGAGAAAATTGTTTTCGCTGATGTAAACTCATCAATGGAATTGGTCATGGCGCCCGATCCAAAGCTCTGGACCAGTCCTGATACGGTGGGAGCATGACACAATCTTGCACAATGGTCTATATTGTTGGTAGCCATCACTGCACGGGTAAACTTCTGAATTACATAATTATCCTCATTTGTTATCTTGGCAGAAGTAAGTGCGGCAAACTTTTCCTTTTTGTTCTTTGAAAACTTATCTGCAATAATATCAAGTGCTTCATCCCATGAAATTTCTTCGAAACTACCGTTTCTTTTTATTAGTGGACTTGTAAGTCTTTCCGGGTGATCCACGAAGGAATAGCCGAAGCGCCCCTTAACGCACAGTCTCCCCTTGTTTACTATGCTGTCCCTGTCGCCTCTTACGCTTACAATCTTATTGGCCCGCACACCCAGGTACATATTACATCCCACACCGCAGTAGGCACACACCGTTTTCACCTCACGTGTGGGTACCATTGCTTCTTTAACATATAATGCACCAACGGGACACCTGACCACACACTCACCGCACGATTCGCAAACCGACTCCTTCATGGGCCGGTTGTTATAGGTACTTACAATTGTATCAAAACCCCTGAATCCGTAATCAAGGGCATTCACTCCCTGCACTTCATCGCAGGTGCGAATACAAATACCGCACATTATACACTTATTATGATCGAGGCTGAAGAAAGGGTTGGAATCATCAACAGGCATAAGCGGCCTGGTTCTTCTCAGGCTGGACAGTCTTTCTTCATCCACTCCGACAAAAGCTGTTACCTCCTGAAGCTGACAGGCATTGTTCCTGGTGCAGTTTGTACAATCCTGCGTGTGGTTTGCATGCAGCAGCTCGAGGGTTGTTTGCCTGACCAGTGATATTTCCTGGCTGTCTGTCCTCACCACCATGCCTTCTTCCACTTCAGTCATACATGATATGATCTGTCCTTTTCTTCCTTCAATTTCAACTATACACATCCTGCAATTGCCCGATGGCAGGAGATCAGGATGATGACACAGATTAGGTATATAAATACCATTTGACAGTGCTGCATCAAGGACGCTTGAACCCTGTTCTACAGTTATCTTCTTACCATCAATAAACAGGCTGACCTTTTCCATATTAGCTTGTAACTGTTAATTTTGATCCGGGATATAATTCTATCGCACTGAATTTATCGGGGCATTTTTCGAGACACAAACCGCATCTTATGCATAGCTCCTGGTCGATTACATGGATTTGTTTGGGTTCACCACTTATTGCTGCTACAGGACATACCTTGAAGCACAGGTGGCAACCCGTGCACTTTTCAGGCAATATGTCATAATAGATCAATTCCTTACAGACCCTGGCCCTGCACTTCTTCTCCTGTATATGCTCAACATATTCATCCCTGAAGTACCTGAGTGTTGTAAGTACGGGGTTGGGAGCTGTTTGTCCCAGTCCGCACAGCGAACCCTTCATTATTCCCTTTCCAAGGTCTTCAAGTAACTGGAGGTCTTCCATCCTGCCCCTTCCTTCAGTAATGTCAGTCAGTATATCAAGCAGTTGCTTTGTACCCAGGCGGCACGGTGCACACTTACCACATGATTCCTTATGTGCAAAGTCAAGAAAATACCTGGCAACATCAACCATGCATGTATTTTCATCCATGACAACGAGCCCGCCCGAACCCATTATTGTCCCGGCAGCTGTCAGCGATTCATAATCGACCGGGAGATCGATTAGTTCGGCAGGCAGGCAGCCCCCTGAAGGTCCGCCTGTCTGAACAGCTTTAAATTCCTTATCGTTCTCCACCCCGCCTCCTATATCAAAAATTATTTCCCTCATGCTTGTGCCGAGTGGCACTTCTATTAAGCCGGTATTCTTAACCTTGCCGACAAGTGCAAAGGTCTTTGTTCCCTTACTTTTCTCAGTGCCGTAGCGTGCAAACCAACCAGGGCTGTTCTGCATAATCCTTGAGACGGAAGCAAGTGTTTCCACGTTATTGATAATAGTAGGTTTTCCCCACAAACCCGAGACAGCCGGGAATGGAGGCCTGGGCTCCGGCATCCCCCTGTCGCCCTCAATGGATGCTATCAAAGCTGTTTCTTCACCGCATACGAATGCACCCGCACCTTCTTTAACCTTTATGTTAAAATTAAAATCTGAACCCAGTATGTTAGTGCCAAGAAAGCCCTGTTCCTCCGCCTGATTTATTGCATGCCTCAGTCGTTCCAGGGCAAGGGGGTATTCAGCACGGCAATATATGTAAGCGAGTGATGCCCCAATAGCATAGCCTGCAATTATCATCCCCTCGAGAAGGGAATGGGGATCGCCTTCAATAAGCGACCTGTTCATGAAGGCTCCGGGATCGCCCTCGTCTGCATTACAAATAAGATATTTAACATCGCTTTCCCTATCCCTTGCAAACTGCCACTTCCGCCATGTCGGGAAACCTGCTCCTCCCCGCCCTCTCAGGCCTGACTCCCTGATATTGTCAATAATCTCCTGGGGTTTAAGTCCGAGGCTAAGCTTCAATCCCTGGTATCCCTTATTTGCCAGGTAATGATTCAGATTGCCCGGATCAATTAAACCGCAATTATTCAAAACCAATCTTACCTGGGGTTTCATATCGCTCTTATCCCAGAGATTATCATAAGCACCACTGCCTTCCTCACCAAGAGAACCTATCACCCGTGCGCCTGCCTTTTCATCTCTTACGATATATGAATCAAAAAGATCAGATGCCTCATCCGGGCTCACCTCTGAAAAAAACAACAGCGGCTTACCCGGCTTGGAGATTGCCACTATCGGTTCATTGTAACACATGCCTATACACCCTACTTCATGGAGTTTACACGCATGCCCTGATTCCCTTATCCTGTCCCTGAATACATTAAGTACAGCCCCGGCACCAGCCGAGCGGCCACAGGTGGCATTCCCAACCAGTATTACCGGCTTATCGCCCCTGAGAAGTTCATTCCACTCATCCTTTGCCACCCTGGTTAATTCAGATAATTCCATTACTTTTTGATTTTGCTCTCCCCGAATAACTTCTTGATCTTTTCAGCTGTCAGTTTGGCTTCCACATCATCATTAACCATCACAACGGGAGCCAGGCTGCATGCACCTATGCATGCAACATTCTCCAGTGAATATTTCATATCATGAGAAGTTTCGCCTTCCTTTATGTTAAGAAGTTTTTCAATCTCCTCCTGTATGCGGGGAGCCCCTTTGACGTGACATGCAGTACCGCGGCACATCATAATATGGTTCGTACCCCTGGGTTCGAATCTGAACTGGGCATAGAATGTGGCAACTCCGTAAACCTTGCTCAGTGGCAGCCCGGTAAAACCGGCTATGCTTTGCATCGATTCGTCTGAGAGGTAGCCTTTGTCCCTCTGCACATGCTGAAGCAAAGGAATCAGCTCCTCAGGCTTTCCCTCAAAAGATCTGAAATCAGTTTCCATATTTTCATTCATGATTCATGTGTTAAGATATGCATCCAGGTCTTCCTGAGTGTTAATATTAATAAATACATTTTGTTTTTCAATATCTGCTATATCAAAATATTTCACTTCATGGCCCTCTAAAAAATCCCTTATTGCATATTTATCCGATTCAGCAAGATATCTGTCAAGAGCCTTCAGGAGTGATTTTCCGTATACGGCATGCAGGGGTTCAAGCAAACCCCTGTGGTATGGAAGCAGCGCATCACACTCATTTACAGAATATTCAGTAAGCTGACGCCTGATGATGCTTTCACTTATTGCTGGCATATCGCTTGCCACCAGGAAAACCGCATCTTTGTCAGTATTGCTAAGGGCTGAATGCAATCCGCCAAGCGGACCCCTGTTATGATATATATCACCAGCCATCCTGATATGTTTGTAAGCACTGAATTCACTTTCGTTATTGGTAATGATGATAATATCACTGAAAAGAGCCTCGAGGACTTCAATCGTCTTTTCAATGACCGGCCTGCCATCAATAAGAATTTTTGCTTTTGTCCTTCCCGAGAAACGTGTGTTCTTACCCCCGGCGAGTATTGCGGCGGTGTAAGCAGATTTTTCCTGTAGCTGTTTCATCAGATGACCTGAGAATATTAGGGTATCAAGATACAAAAAATGGATTAAAGAGAGGCCTGACAGAGAGCGTGGCGGTAAGGAAGCTGTAGTGCTTCGGGGTATACACTAAAGGAATTTAGGCAGCCCTGGCAGTGAAGGGTTGCGATACGGAAGCTGTAGTGCTTCGGGGTAAACACTAAGGGAATAAAGGCAGCCCGGGCAGCCATGGGTTGCGATACGGCCCGGAACAAAAAAAGGCCAGAGGCAAATGCATCTGACCTTATCTTTTGGTGATTTGATCTTAAAAGTTTTGATTAAAAGAGACCGGTGATATTTCCGTCCTGGTCGATATCGATATTTTCCGCAGAAGGTTTCGAAGGCAAACCGGGCATCCTCATTATGGCACCTGCTATAGGCACAATAAAACCGGCACCCGAAGACAGCTCAACATCCCTCACGGTAATCTTATATCCCCTGGGCCTTCCTCTCAGTTTGGCATCATCGGAAAGTGATTTCTGTGTTTTGGCGATACACACGGGCATGTCATCCAGCCCGAGACTCTCGATTGCTTTCAGTTGCTTCAGGGCTTTTGCAGACCATTCCACTCCATCGGCACCATAGATCTTTGTTGCTATGGTTTCTATCTTATCCTTGTAACTGGATGAAAGCTCATAGAGGGGTTTAAATTTCCTTTCCGGATCCTCCACTGCTTTCACCACTTTCTCTGCCAGTTCAACAGCACCCTCTCCCCCTTTGGCCCATGAATCATTGAGTGCCACATCAACACCCTGGCCCTGGCAATAATCATTTATGAGCTTTATTTCCTTATCTGTATCCGTATCAAACTTATTGATAGCCACGATGGGCTTGAAACCAAACAGTTTCATGTTCTCAATATGTTTCTCCAGGTTTTCGAGTCCGGCTTCTAGTGCCTTAAGGTCTTCCACCTTGAGTTCCTTTATGTCGGCCCCACCGTGATATTTGAGGGCCCTGATAGTTGCTACAAGAACAACTGCATCAGGTTTGAGTCCACCCATGCGACATTTTATATCAAAGAATTTCTCGGCACCCAGGTCACTGGCGAAGCCTGCTTCGGTTACAACATAATCACTCAGGGAAAGACCCATTTTTGTTCCCAGTATACTGTTGGTACCCTGGGCAATATTACCGAACGGTCCTCCATGTATTATTGCCGGTGTGCCTTCCAGTGTCTGTACCAGGTTTGGTTTGATGGCATCTTTCAGCAGAACGGCCATGGCTCCCTGTGCTTTCAGGTCGCGGGCAAAAATGGCTTTGCCCCCGTAGGTATAACCAACAAATATGTTACCAAGCCTCTTCTTGAGGTCTTCCATATCAGAAGCCATACACAGGATGGCCATCACCTCCGAGGCTGCGGTAATATAGAATCCCGTTTCCCTGGGTACACCCTGGGTTGTGCCTCCCAGCCCTATTACCATATTCCTCAGTGCCCTTTCATTCATATCCATCACCCTTTTCCATTCAATGGTCCGTGGATCAATATCGAGGCTTACGCTTTTTTGCTGCAGGTTATTGTCAATAAGAGCAGCAAGCAGGTTATGGGCTTTCTCAACAGCAGATATATCACCGGTGAAATGCAGGTTTATATCCTCCATGGGTACAACCTGGGCATATCCACCACCTGCAGCACCTCCCTTAATTCCGAAGACCGGGCCCAGGGAAGGTTCCCTGAGAACAACGGTGGTCTTTTTGTTTATCCTGTTCATAGCCTGGGTAAGCCCTATTGATGTTGTGGTTTTACCTTCCCCGGCAGGAGTGGGAGTAATGGCTGTGACAAGTATTAATTTCGACTTTTTAAGCTTATTCTCATCGATAAGGTTTAAAGGTAGTTTTGCCTTATAATTACCATAAAGCTCGAGATGATCCCTGTTAATACCAAGTATCTCAGCTATTTCAGTAATAGGCTTCATCCTTGTAGCCTGGGCAATTGCAATGTCTGATTTCATAGATATAATGATTTATTTGATTTAAAAATACATTGTTATTGTATTGTCTAAAAAAAACAATACTGTTTTATAAAGATTAAAAATGTTAAATTAGAAAAAAATATTGAATCACCATATTATGAAGCATATTGTTATTACCGGTGGTACGAGGGGAATTGGATTTGGGCTGGTACGAGAATTTCTTATCCGCGGATTTAACGTTACTTTCTGTGGCACAACGGACCGGTCCGTAATGAATGCAATGAACAAACTAACAGAGCAATGGTCTCCCAAAAAATTCAGGGGCGTGGTTTGTGATGTGGCAAAGAACGAGGATCTTTTCAATCTCTGGGATTTCAGCACGAAAATTTTCGGTGAGGTTAACATATGGATCAACAACGCGGGTATAGACAACCCGCAGGCTAACTTCAACGATATTGACCGTTCATTAATCAACAGGCTGGTAGATACCAATATTAAAGGCCTGCTGAATGCAACACATATAGTGTATAACAAGATGCTGGAGCAGGGAAAGGGCTATATATACAATATGGGAGGGCTGGGCAGTGACGGCAGGATGATAAGGGGACTCACTCCCTATGGTATGTCGAAAAGGGCCGTGCAATACTTCACCAAGTCTTTTGCAAGGGAAACGGGAAAAGAAAGCAGGGTGAAAATTGGTTTATTACTGCCCGGAATGGTATTGACTGATATGCTCCTCGATCCAGTAAGGGAAGGTGGAGACAATGCAAGGAGACTGAAAAGGGTTTACAACCTCCTGGCCGAAGAAGTTGAGCCTGTCAGCTCTTACCTGTCTGACCGGATTATTATTAACGAAAAGAATGGTTCAACAATCTCGTATTCCAGCAGTGCCGGCATGCTTCTCAGGGTTCCGCTTCGACTCCTGTCAGGAAGGGATATTGTGAGTGATAAGCTGTAATATTGTTACCCCGTCTAAATATATCTTGATATAAGCATTTCAAAAAGTTCCTGCCTGCCACTGATACTTTCAGGCTCGCCATATTCCATGGCCAGCTCGCGCATTCTTTCCAGTGTCAGCCGGCCCTGTTCAAAAGACGAGCCTTCAGGAGAATCAAAGGAAGCATAGCGCTGTTTCCTGAGATTATTATATTCACTCTCCTCAAGTATCCTGTCTGCTATAAGCAAGGCCCTTGCGAAGGTATCCATACCTGATATATGGGCGTAGAAAAGATCCACGGGATCAGTTGAGTTCCTTCTCAGTTTGGCATCAAAGTTAATGCCTCCGGTAGTAAATCCTCCCGCAGCATGGATAACCATCATTGCTTCTGTTACCTCGTAAATATTGGTCGGGAATTCATCCGTATCCCATCCGTTCTGGTAATCTCCCTTGTTGGCATCTATGCTTCCCAGCAGGCCTGCATTGGCAGCTACCTGCAATTCATGCTGGAAAGTATGACCTGCCAGTATGGCGTGATTGACCTCAATATTTATCTTAAAATCATCCTGCAGCCCGTAGTGCCTGAGGAAAGCTACTACAGTAGCGGTATCATAATCATATTGATGCTTTGTCGGTTCCATGGGCTTGGGTTCAATGAGAAAAGTGCCTTTAAAGCCGTTTTTCCTTCCATAG
>JAZBOI010000475.1:0-2129 GCA_036351095.1 Bacteroidales bacterium
AAAGAACAGGGCGGTAAGGCGTCACCTGGAATCAATCACAGGGGTTAAGCTGGTGGTTAATGACCTGTCTGTCTTTTTCCCGGCCATAGGAGCAGCTCTTATACATTTGTCAGACGATAAACGGCTTTCTGATGGACGAAGTCCTGAACCCGGGGACATACTGGCGAAAAGTGATAAGAACCTGGAGTATGTTTTTGAGCCCCTCGAAATAAAACTATCGTCCTATCCTGATGGGATAAAGGACAATGATATGCTTTATACGCCACGGAAAGTAAAGCATCCTTCCAGGGTACAGGTTGATATTTATATGGATAAACCGGAACCCGGTCTTCTTGAATCTTATATCGGTTTGGATATAGGTTCAACCAGTACGAAGGGTATGCTTACCGATACCGCCGGTAGGCCCCTTGCCGGTTTTTATACCTACACGAATGGTCAGCCCTTAAATGCAACGAGGGCAATACTGGAATCCATAGTATACCTGTCTGAAAAAAGAAATATCACTCTGTCTGTGAAAGGTGTCGCAACAACGGGATCGGGCAGGAAATTCATCGGGGCAATATTAGGGGCTGATATGATAATCGATGAAATAACCACACATGCACGTGCTGCCCATGAGCTTAATCCCGAAACCGACACTATTATAGAGATAGGAGGACAGGATGCCAAATTTACAACCCTGAAAAACGGGCGCGTGGTTTTCTCAAAGATGAATTCAGTATGTGCGGCAGGAACAGGTAGCTTCATAGAGGAGCAGGCAATGAGGATGGATGTCAGCCTCCGGGATTATTCATCACTGGCAGAAAACGCCAGGGCACCGCTGGCGAGCGACAGGTGTACGGTTTTTATGGAACGGGATATTAACTATTACACTAACAGGGGTTATGGAAAGAATGAAATACTTGCTGCTGTACTGCATTCCGTGCGTGATAACTATCTAAAAAAAGTGGCGGTTGAGTCGTCAATAGGGGATAATATCTGTTTCCAGGGTGCCACGGCAAAAAATAAGGCCCTGGTGGCTGCCTTCGAGATGAAACTGGGCAAGAACATCTTTGTGTCTCCTTACTGTCACCTGACAGGAGCACTGGGATGTGCCCTCATGCTTGCTGATGAGCATTCAGAAGAAAGTAAGTTCAGGGGCTTTGGTATTATAGAGGAAGAGATAAAAGTGCGTAATGAGGTGTGCAAATTATGTAATAATAACTGCACTATTTCAGTTGCGGAGGTACACGGGGAAACTGTTGCCTATGGTTTTCTTTGTGGCAGGGATTATGAGGGCGAGAAATTTGTTGACAGGAATATTTCCGGATTCGACCTCTTAAGGGAAAGGAAGAAAATACTTAAAGTTCCTACGCTTAAGGATGAGGCTCCTAAAACGAAGATTGGACTGCCATCTGCCCTGAATATGTTCGGGGATATGAGTTTCTGGAAATTCTTTTTCAGGGAACTGGGTTTTGCAACGGTAAGCAGTGAGAAAGTAAACGACCCGGTTGCTGAAGGAAAGAGGCTTGCCGGGGCTGAATTCTGTGCCCCCATGCATGCTATGTATGCCCATGTTAAATGGCTGGAGGATAAGGCTGACTATATATTCATGCCTGCAGCACTTGAAAGCAGGTCGGCAGGCGACCCTGCTACAGAATTATACTGTTACTATACCCAGTTCAGCCCTTCGCTTGCATCACTGCTGAGCGAGAGGATTAAAGAAAAAGCAATCGTTCCGCTGCTGAGGTTTGAAAAAGGCCTTCCTTTCGTTCTCCGAACACTGCGTGAAGCACTGGACGGGAAGGGTGGTATGAAAATAAATCTTAGCAAAATAAAATCTGCATGGAAGCTTGCCACGGCAGAGGACAACAGGCAGAAAGAACGCCTGCAGGACCTCTTTAAAATGAATTATGAACCGGATAAGGAACTGTCAGTTGTACTGCTGGGCCGTCCTTATATGATCCTCAGCGAACAGATGAATAATAACATACCAGGCATCTTTGGAGGCCTGGGCATCAGGAGCTTCTTCCAGGACATGTTACCTGCTGACGATTACCCTGCTGATGGCTTTGATGACCTTTTGAAATCCATGCCCTGGCATTTTGCAACAAGGCTGATGAAAGCTGCCCGGTATATTGTTGAAACAA
>JAZBOI010000476.1:0-3072 GCA_036351095.1 Bacteroidales bacterium
AAGTATGATACAATACCGGCTGCTGAACAGGTCTAAAGGCCCTGCAATGTGGAGTCCCAGGGCACAATCCGACAGGATGTTGTTTTCCCAGGCATGGAGAAGAAGGCTGGAAAAGGTGGACAAGCTTCACATATGGCAGGAAATGGCCAGGGAGCTTATTATTGAGGAAGGAGTAGCCAGGGGTGTTGTAACAAGTTTTGGAACACGATTCAGGGCGAAGGCTGTAATATTATCCGGCGGAACTTTTCTGAACGGACTTATGCACGTTGGTTACAGTACTGTTGAAGGAGGGAGATCGGGAGATGAAACATCAAAGGGGATTAGTGAACAACTGAGGGAGATAGGTTTTACAGTTGAGCGAATGAAGACAGGAACAAGCGCAAGGATTGATGGGAAAAGCCTTGATTTTTCAGTTATGACAGAGCAGGAAAGTGAAAATGAGGGCAGATCATTTTCATTTCTTAATGATAAAGTCGAAATCGCTGATCCAAGAAGCTGTTACATTGTTCATACTAGCAGCGAGGTTCATAAGATACTTGAGAAAGGAATTGAATTCAGTCCGCTTTTCCAGGGAAGGATCAAAGGCATTGGTCCGAGATATTGCCCCAGTATAGAGGATAAAATTGTTACTTTCAAAGACAAGGACAGGCACCAGCTTTTCCTTGAACCGGAAGGATGGAATACCAACGAATATTATATTAATGGCTACTCTTCAAGCCTGCCGCTGGAATATCAGCTTGAAGCAATGAAGAAGATAAGGGGAATGGAAAATGTTGTGATACACAGACCTGGCTATGCAATCGAATATGATTTTTTCCAGCCTACCCAGTTAAACTCAACACTGGAAACAAAAAGGATAAAAGGGCTATATTTTGCAGGGCAGGTTAACGGCACAACAGGCTATGAAGAAGCCGGAGCGCAGGGATTGATAGCAGGTATAAATGCTGTGCTGAAAATAAGGGGTGAAAAGGAATTTGTAATGAAAAGGGATGAGTCATATATAGGTGTTTTGATAGATGATCTCGTAACCAAAGGAGTGGATGAACCCTACAGGATGTTTACAAGCAGGGCCGAATACAGGATCCTGTTAAGACAGGACAATGCTGATGAAAGGCTGACGGAGAAAGGATATGAACTTGGACTGGCAGCGAAGGAAAGAGTAACAAGACTCAAAAAGAAAAGGCAGGATGTTGAAAAGCTGATGGATTTTGTTAAGAGAACGAAATTTAAACCAGGAGAAATTAACTATTACCTTGAAGCTGTTGGTACCAATGGAATAAGGGAAACACAAAAGATGGAGAAACTGGTATTGCGGCCGCAGGTTCGGCTTCAGGAATTGCTTGTAAAGTCTGAAGAAGGAAGAAAGATGGAAGAGGAATTTGGGGAAAGAAGGAGAGAGATAATTGAAGCAGCAGAAATCAGGATTAAATACACTGGTTATATTGAAAGAGAAAAAGGAGTTGCTGACAGGATAAAAAGAATGAATGACCTTATTATACCTGGAGATATAGAATATGAACAACTGCAATCTATATCAACAGAAGGAAGACAAAAACTAAGCAGGATAAAACCCTTGACGATAGGAGCGGCCAGCAGGATAAGCGGTGTGTCACCGGCCGATATCAGTGTACTGCTTCTCTACCTTGGAAAGTGATGGTTTTCTCTTTATGTTCCACGTGGAACTATATTTTTAAAATAGAAAATGAAAATTTACGGAAATATAATTGATGTAAAAGAAAAGAGATTCTTTAAGGGCTATATTGTTGTCCAGGATAAGAGAATTAAGAATATTGTAGAGGAGCAACACTCTGCAGAAAACTATATCCTGCCGGGATTAATCGATTCACATATTCATATCGAAAGCTCAATGCTGGTGCCGTCGCGCTTCGCCGAGATTGCCGTGAGGCATGGAACGGTGGCAGTGGTTTCGGATCCGCATGAGATTGCAAATGTTATGGGTACAGGGGGGGTGGAATTTATGATAGAAAACAGCAGGAAGGTACCTTTGAAATTTTATTTTGGTGCCCCATCATGCGTACCGGCGACAGGCTTTGAAAGAAGCGGGGGAGAAATAGGTGCGGAAGAAGTCGGGACTTTATTGAAAAGGAAGGAAATTAAGTTCCTCTCAGAGATGATGAACTATCCCGGCGTAATAAATCAGGACAGGGATGTGATGGAAAAGATCAGACTTGCAAGGAGGGCAGGCAAACCTGTTGACGGTCATGCACCGGGACTCCAGGGAAATGCCCTGGATAAATATATCAAAGCCGGCATAAGTACCGATCATGAGTGTATCACACTGGATGAAGCCAGGGAGAAGATAAGGAAGGGGATGAAAGTACAGATAAGGGAAGGAAGTGCTGCCAGGGCACTTGACCGCTTCCATTACCTGGTAGCGGAAAGCCCCGGGATGCTTATGCTCTGTTCCGATGACCTGCATCCTGAAATGCTTGAGAAAGGGCATATAAATTTGCTTGTTAAAAGATTGCTTGTAATGGGATACGATATCTTCGATATTCTTGACATAGCAGTAGTTAATCCTTCGCTTCATTATGGTCTTGATGCCGGACTGCTTAGGAAAGGCGACAGAGCTGACTTTATTGTAACAGACAATCCGGAGGAATTCAATATCCTCGAAACATGGATTGACGGTGAAAGGGTATATGATGGGGAGAATGTCAGTTTTATACCTCCGGCCATAAAGCCCGTGAATAAGTTTAATTCAGGCCATGTTAAAATCACTGATATAAAAGTTGAAAACAGGCATTCCAGGGTGAGGGTGATTGATGCAATTGACGGCGATCTATTTACCGGCTGCTATGAATGGGCACACGGCGAAACAGGTAAATATATTGAGAGTAATACGAAGGAGGACATACTGAAGATTGTAGTTAAAGACAGGTATAATGATGGGCCGCCAGCCGTAGCTTTCGTGAGGGGATTCGGGTTGACAGCTGGTGCCTTTGCATCTTCGGTGGCACATGACAGCCATAATATTATTGCGGTGGGATCTGATGACGAAGCAATATGCAGGGCCCTGAACAAAGTCGTTGATATGAAAGGAGGACTTGT
>JAZBOI010000477.1:0-2743 GCA_036351095.1 Bacteroidales bacterium
AAGCTGCCCGCTGCGATTCCGGGAGCCTGTCAATTGCATTATGCAATGCTTCGGCATGCTCTTTCTGCTCCAGCCTGGTGTCAGCAGAATAATCAGCATTGCTTCCTGCACCAATGTTGTTCTCCAGGTTGTGCTCGTCAATCCCAGCTTTCTTCCTGTCCCTTATAAAATTAAGCGATTTATTTACGGCTATCCTGTATATCCATGTTGAAAGGCTGGAGCGAGATCTGAATTTGTTTATGGATCTGAACACCTCCAGGAAGATATCCTGCGCCAGGTCTTCTGCATCCTCTGGCGAGCCGGTGAAGCCCCTGCACAGTCTTACAACAGGCTCCCTGTATAGCGCAATTACATGCCTGTACGCATCCTCATCACCACCAGTGAGAGCATTAACCAGTAATTTCTCGTTATCGTAATTATTGAGTTTCACTCAGTATTTTTTCTGCGTCATTTATTAGTTAGACACAGTATATACTAAAAAATTGCGCTAAGAATTACAATTTTAATTTGAACACTCCCCTGAAGCACCATTTATTTATTATGGCCATAAGCACAAAGAAGATAAGCGAAACAAAAACGAGTGAAAGGAAATCACTCCAGGGATAAACTACCTTCTGCTCATACAGGGCCGCCGTCTGGAGAGCCGATGATTTTTGGGTTACAAAGACCGAAAGAAAAATATTGTTTGCCGCATGAGCTCCCATTGCAATCTCAATACCATTATCGATTATTGTGATGAGCCCGAAAACAAGGCCGTAAAAAATGTATTGCGGCATCATGATCCAGAAACCATACTCTCTGATCTCCGGATTGGCGGCATGCATAAGACCAAAAAATAATGATGTTATTATCAGGGGCATCCATTTATTCCTGAACCAGGCTCCAGCCCCCTGCATCAGGTAGCCCCTGAACAGTATTTCTTCAAAAGTGGTCTGGAACGGAATTAACAGCAATGCAATAATTACAAGCCATATCAACGACTTTGAAGTGTTGTTAAGGCTAAAATTATCCGGGTTACTCTGAATACTGAAATAAAGGTATATCCCCATGAGTACCAGCCATACAAGGGCACCTGTAAAAAATCTTTTCCACCTTATGTTTCCCCCTCCGTTAAAAAGGCTCATAAAAGTGCGTCCGTGAAGGGGTTTCATTAATAATACCAGTGAAAGCAGACCAAGCAGGAAGGGAAAGATCATCAATACCAGGCCCGTATTTTCATCTATCCCGTAAACAGACAGGTCCATCAGGTTTTCAGTTGATGTATCCAGAACCTCCGGGTTGGCTATACCCTTGAGAACAATAACAATAACCAGGGGCAGTGCTCCTATTGTATTTGTCACGACAAATACCACCAGGAACATCAGGAGGTATCGCCATACTGCATTTTTACCTGTTAAAGCTGATTCAAAAAACATCTTATTCATCTAAAAGTTAAAATTCTGATACATTTCTTTCCGGGTAATCCAGTGTGTAATGCAGGCCCAGGCTTTCGTGCCTTCTCTGGGCCATTTTTATCACCAGGTATCCCACATTAATAAGGTTTCTCAGTTCACATAATTTAGGGCTGAGAACTGATTTTTTGTATAATTCTTCAGTTTCTTCATTAATTATTTGCAGCCGTTTGAGTGCCCTTTCAAGCCGAAGGTCCGACCGCACTATACCGACATAATTACTCAGTATCATCTGCACTTCCTTGTAACTCTGTGTTACAAGCACCATTTCCTCCGGATGCTTTGTCCCCTCGATATCCCATTCCGGGATATTATCCTTGTATTTTATCCTGTCAATCTTCCCGGCGGTGTGAAGGGCCGCCCTGTGTGCATAAACCACGGCCTCCATAAGTGAGTTTGATGCAAGGCGGTTTGCACCGTGAAGGCCTGTAGATGAAACTTCCCCGATAGCATAGAGATTATTTATTGTTGTTTCCCCGTTCATATTAACCTTGATTCCTCCGCAAATATAGTGTGCCGCCGGTACCACGGGTATAAGGTCCTCAGCTATGTCAATCTCCAGGCTCAGACATTTACGGGTAATATTGGGAAACTGCTTTTTCAGTTCAACGGGGTCAAGATGCCTGCAATCAAGATAAACATAATCATCTCCCCTGACTTTCATTTCGGTATCGATAGCCCTTGCTACAATATCCCTCGGGGCCAGTGATCCCCTTTCGTCATAACGCTTCATAAATTCCTCGCCCTGTGAATTGCGGAGTACGGCACCGAATCCCCTCAGTGCTTCAGTAATAAGGAATGACGGCCTTTCGCCCGGGTTATAGAGTGATGTGGGGTGGAACTGTATAAATTCCATATTCTCTACCGTGCCCTTGGCCCGGTAAACCATCGCTATCCCGTCCCCGGTAGCAATGAGCGGATTGGTGGTTGTATGATAGAGGTTTCCTATCCCCCCGGTCGCTAACACAGTTACTTTCGAAAGGAATGTTGAAACTTCCCGTGTTTGTGTATTGAATATATAAGCCCCGAAACAGGCGATGTCCTTTCTTTCCCTTGTAACCTTTTCCCCCAGGTGGTGCTGGGTGATGATGTCAACAGCAAAATGATTCTCAAATATCTCAATACCCGGATGTGACCTTACCTTTTCAACAAGCGTTTCCTCAATAATCTCACCCGTATTGTCCTTGTGATGAAGTATCCGGTACTCTGTGTGCCCGCCTTCCCTCGCCAGGTCATACCTTCCGTTACTGTCGCGGTCAAATTTAACACCCATGTCTATAAGCTCCTTTATC
>JAZBOI010000478.1:0-3267 GCA_036351095.1 Bacteroidales bacterium
ATTGTCACAATCACAACGGTAGGTTACGGGGATATTGCTCCGGCAACAGCACTGGGACAATTTCTTGCCAGTCTTACAATGCTGACAGGTTATTCAATAATAGCTGTTCCCACCGGGATAGTAAGTGCAGAGATGAATTACCAGCAGAGACTTTTCCACATGGGTGAATCCGCTACCCGCACCTGTTCCAAGTGTAATGCAGCCGGTCATGATGCCGAGGCTCACTACTGTAAGATCTGTGGCACGAAATTGGATTGAAAGACTGGTGTATAATTATTATCTTTGTAAAAAATTAGTGTAATGGCAGGCATACCGAGCTTTTTCAAGCAATACAGACCAAGGGGGTTCAATTATACCCCGATGTATTATGACGCCAATAAAGAGCGCAGGGAAGAAAGAGAGCGTCAGATAAAGGCCGAACTGGGTATCAGGGATGAGGGCAGCGACAGGGAATATGTCCCACGGATAACACGTGGTTCCATGTCAGGATATTTCCACCAGCAGAAAACCAGGGTTCAGAGGTACACGGTAATACGGCTGGTTGTCATTGTGCTCGTGCTTTTCCTCATTACCTATATTTTCCTCTACATCTAAACTTTTTCATTGATGCCTGATATTATCAAGCTGCTACCCGACTCAGTTGCGAATCAGATAGCTGCAGGTGAGGTTATCCAGAGGCCTGCTTCACTGGTAAAGGAACTGATGGAGAACTCTGTGGATGCAGGCAGTAAAAGTATTAAAGTAATAATCAAGGACGCCGGCAGTTCCCTGGTCCAGGTCATAGATGATGGTACGGGAATGTCGGAAACTGACTGCAGGCTTAGCTTTGAAAGGCATGCCACATCAAAGATCAGTGCTGCCGAAGATCTGTTTGCCATAAGCACAAAGGGGTTCAGGGGAGAAGCCCTGGCTTCAATAGCTGCCGTGGCTATGGTGGAAGTAAAAACCCGCCCTCAGAACGATGAAATAGGCAGCATGGTGAAAATTAACGGTTCAAAGGTTGAAATGCAGGAAGCTGTGAGCTGCCCGCCCGGGACCAATATAGCGGTTAAAAATCTTTTCTATAATGTGCCGGCCCGTCGCAAGTTCCTAAAATCGCCATCCACTGAGATGCATCATATAATAAATGAGTTCCAGAGGGTGGCACTGGCTCATCCGGGAGTAAGGTTCAGCCTGCATCACAATGAAAAGGAAGTGTTTAACCTGCCACAGTCAAATATGAGGCAGAGGATAATCGGCATCTTCGGGAAAAGTATAAACCAGAATCTCATCAATATAGTAAGCGATACCACCCTGGTGAAGATAAGCGGATTCATAGGGAAGCCCGAAAATGCCAGGAAAACATTCGGGGAACAATTCTTTTTTGTCAATAACAGGTATATGCGACATCCATACCTTCATAAAGCTGTGATGGAAGCATACCAGAATATCCTGGCACCCGAAACCATACCGGCCTATTTTATTTTCCTTGAAGTCGATCCGGCAACAATTGATGTAAATATACACCCCACAAAAACAGAGATAAAATTTGAGAATGAGAGGATGATATGGCAGATACTGCATGCCTCGGTAAGGGAAAGCCTGGGGAAATTCAATATTGTGCCATCGCTTGATTTTGATAATGAAGGTATCCTGGATATACCAGTCCCGGGAAGGGAGCCTGCTGCAATGCCACGCGTGGATATCGACCCCGGTTTTAATCCCTTCAGCGAAGAAGACAGGTATAAAAAAGAGCCCGGCCTTTCCTCATGGGAAAAACTATATGCGGGGATGGAAAGCCAGGGTCAGGAAAAACATATTCCCGGTCTCGAAGGCAGGGAAGAAACTGTTCAGGTCAGGGAAAAATTTATACAGGTAAAAAATAAGTACATCTTCTGCCCTGTGAAGTCCGGGCTAATGATAATTGATCAGAAAAGGGCACATGAAAGGATATTGTATGATAAGTTCATAGATGCCCTGAAAACAGACACCCTTGTGGCCCAGAACAGCCTTTTCCCGAAAACTGTTCAGCTTGACCAGGCTGACCTGGCATTACTGTCAGAAATAGAAGAGGATCTGAAGAAATGTGGTTTTGATGTACGTTACCTGGGCAACAATACTATTTCAATCAATTCACAGCCATCCTCAAGCATGAATGAAGACCCGGCAGAAATGATAGAAATTATCCTGGAAGAGTATAAGACCATGGCAAAGGAAGCAGGCGACAGCAACAGGGAGAAAATTGCCACCTGTATGGCAAGGGCGGCAGCTGTACCCTATGGGAGGTCACTCGAAGCAGAGGAGATAAGGGAACTGGTCGATAAACTTTTCCAGTGCACAAATCCCAACTATTCTCCTTCAGGAAAAGCCGTTATCAGTATTATTACAATGGATGAACTGGATAAGAGGCTGAGGTGACAATATGTCGCATTTAATTTATTATTAACTATCTTGGCCTGACTATTGTTAGTGTAAAGAACAATTGTTTAAACAGAGTTTGCTTTATGAATACTTTTGGCAGAGGATTTTCAGGAATGCCCCCGGTAGTTAAGAATCTCATTCTTATCAATGTGATAATGTTGCTCGCGATGTATACAGCCGGTGGTGTTTTTGGAATTGACCTGAACTCAACGCTCGGACTGTATTTCCCAAAATCAGATCATTTCAGGCCTTACCAGGTAATAAGCCACATGTTCATGCATGGAGGTATCGGCCACCTCTTTTTCAATATGTTCGCCCTCTTTATGTTTGGACGTGTACTGGAATCGGTGTGGGGACCCAAAAGGTTCTTTATTTACTACTTTGTCAGTGGCCTGGGAGCTGCCCTCACACATGAAGTTGTAATGGCTATTCAATACGCCAATCTTGCAGGATCAGTAAGTCCCGAACAGCTACAGATGGTGCTGGAAAGGGGATCAGAGATACTCAGGAGCGGCAGGAATTTCACCGATCCCGACATGGGCCAGTTGAACAGGTTGCTGAACACCCCAACCGTAGGGGCTTCAGGGGCTGTTTTTGGCATATTGCTGGCCTTTGGGATGCTCTTCCCGAACACCCAGCTCATGCTGCTCTTCCCACCCATACCCATCAAGGCAAAATGGTTTGTAATAGGCTATGGAGCCATTGAATTGTATTTTGCAATCTCACAACCGGGAAGCAATATTGCACATGCAGCCCACCTGGGAGGTATGATATTTGGATACATCCTGATAAAAATATGGAAGAAAACAACTAACACTCTTTACTGATGAATGTTATCGGTGAACTGAAGGAACAATTCAGGAAGGG
>JAZBOI010000479.1:0-4405 GCA_036351095.1 Bacteroidales bacterium
TCCCGATTGGTGATGGATTTGGTAATCTTAAGTTGCCTCATTTATGCCTCCTCAAAAATTTTCGCAAAGATACTTCTTTTATAATTAGTAAACAAAATAATAAATTCCAAACACTATGAACCGGCCATCATCCGGCCGGTCTTTCAGCTTTATTGATTAAACCGGCCGGTAAATATTTTTATTGCCGGAACTGGTAACTAAAAAAGGTTCCGTTTGATTGAAGGCCCCGGAGTGATTTCAGTTCGGATCCGTTCCTGGTGACAGTTTTCACATCTTCGTAAGTGCTTATTTCTTCACCGTTTATTTCAAAAATAATATAACCTTCCCTGATACCAAGATCTTCAAACCTTCCGTCCTGTACATTGGTAACCTTCATTCCTGCAGTTAGCCTGTATTCACTTTTTTCGGCCGTTGTAAGTGGTTCAAGCCTCACCCCGAATATCACGCCGCTGTCACCACCGGCTTCCACAACATCAGTCCCTCCGGCAAGATTCCTGAGCACAATATCATACTCGATTTTCCTGTTATTTCTCAGAACCACCACCTCGACCCTGTCTCCAGGCCTTTTGCTGCTTACCCTTTCCTGGAGCTCGGCAGCAGTATCGGTTTTCTTACCGTCAAAGTTCACTATTACATCCCCGGTCTTCATCCCTGCCTCCTCTGCGGCACCACCGGGTACAATCTCAGTGATATAAACGCCTTTTGGATCCTTTATATTTTCCTCCTCGGCCAGTTCTGATGTAACATCAGTGATATTGACACCTATTATCGCTCTCTGAACCTCCCCGTACTCCTGCAGGTCTGCCACCACCTTCTTCACTATATTTATCGGGATAGCAAATGAATTGCCTGCATAAGCCCCGCTGGGCGATATAATGGCAGTGGTGATCCCTACAAGCTCGCCCATGGTATTAACCAGGGCACCCCCGCTGTTACCGGAGTTGAGGGCAGCATCGGTCTGGATAAAGGATTCAATCCTGTACTGTGAATCCAGCAGGCCCAGGCTGCGTCCTTTAGCACTCACAATACCGGCTGTAACCGTTGAAGTGAGGTTAAAGGGATTACCAATGGCAACTACCCATTGCCCGAGTTTGAGTTTATCACTGTCGCCATACCTCACAAAGGGCAGTCCCTTTGAATCAATCTTAAGAACAGCTATATCTGTACTGGGATCACGTCCGATTACATTTGCATGAAAGGTCCGGTTATCATTCAGGGTAACGTCCACCTCATCGGCTCCCTCAATTACATGATTATTAGTTATGATATAGCCATCAGAACTTATAATTACACCTGATCCATAACCTCTTACCTCCCTTGGCTGACTTGATTGTTCGCCATAGAAAAATTCCATGATGGGGTTACGGTATGAATAATTCTGTATTGTTTTTGTTTTTACATGGACTACTGTATGAACAATGTTTTCCGCCACCTCTGAAAAATCTACAAGCCCTTCCTGGGGAGCAGTAAATACATTGGTAAAGTGTGCCGGAACCTGATCATCAACATTTGCGCTTCCTGTCTTAAAAGGTTCATCCAGAAACCTGGTATATACAAACAGGGCCACCATGGCACTCAGAATAGCTATTGCAGCTACCCCTGCTATCTTTCTTCCGTTCATAATATTATTTTTAGTTTTATTATATTTAACAATATGTTTAATGAAACCCAAAAACCATACCTTTGTACATACTTACTATGCCTATAACATGTAAGCGGTATATTTTGTTACTTAAATGTCAGCCTTTTTTGCAAACCTGACAATTTTTCATGGAGATTTAACACGTATTTAACGAAATGCAAATTATTTTTAACAAATATCACGGTACCGGCAACGACTTCATTATTATAGACAATCGTAACAACTCACTTAATCCAGCCAATGAGAAACTTATAGGATTTTTATGTGACAGGCACAGGGGAGTGGGATCGGATGGTCTTATACTCATTGATGAGCATGAAAAGTACGATTTCGAAATGAGATATTTCAATGCTGATGGAAGGGAAGGCAGCATGTGCGGCAATGGGGGCAGGTGTGCGGTGGCCTTTGCGGAAAAAACCGGTATAGGCAGGGGTAAGGGATCATTCCTGACCAGCGACGGGGAACACAGCTATAAAATCAAAGGAAATACCATATCAGTAAGCCTGTGCGATACCAGGCCACCAGTTTCTATCGGAGGGAATAACTTCATAGATACCGGATCACCCCACTATATTATCAACGTAGCTGATTGTGAAAAAGTGAATGTTTATGAAAAGGGGAAATCTATAAGGTGGTCTGACAGCTTTGCACCCGGAGGGACCAATGTCGATTTTGTGGAGCACAGGGATGATGGTCTCTTTGTTCGTACCTTTGAAAGAGGGGTTGAAAATGAAACCCTCTCCTGCGGAACAGGAGTGGCTGCTGCAGCCATATCTAGCAGGTGGGGAAAGGAAGAGGGGAAATATGAGGTGAAGGTTGAAACCCCGGGAGGAATGCTTACAGTAAGTTTTCAGACCGCGAAAGACATGATTACCCAAATCTGCCTCAGCGGTCCGGCTGAATTTGTTTTTGCAGGGATAATTGATGTTTGATTGAGCTTATTATAATTCCATAAATATTTATATGTATATGAAAAGAATAAATAAATTGTTCTTCCTGGCAGTAAGCGGAATCTTCCTGGCTGCCGGAACCTCCTTTTCTCAACCCGGCATGACCGATATATATGAGAAAATTGAAAGGGTGGAAAATAATTTTGAATACCTGGGTCACCGTCTTGATGTCCTTGAAAAACAAATTGATGACATTTACTGGTATAATAAGGTGGGCGATGTAGCCTTTATTGACAAGGTGTATATGACAGGTCCTCCACTTGCCCATGAACCAAACCCAACCGCCCAGGGAGCAGGAAACCCGGTTAAGTTCTGGTCATACATTTTCATTCCCAGGGCAGCTGAGAACGGGAAGAAATACCCTTTGCTTGTTTTTCCTCATGGCGGTGTGCATTCCAACCTGAGCACTTATTATACACATATCATCAGGGAGCTGGTGACACAGGGCTATATTATTGTTGCTGCTGAATACAGGGGCTCAACCGGTTACGGGGCATCTCACTACAGGAAAATAGATTATGGCGGACTGGAAACGGAAGATGTTGATGCCAGCAGGCAGTATATGATTGATAATTATAGCATTGTCGATAAGAACAGGGTGGGCATCCTCGGCTGGAGCCATGGCGGTCTGATTACCCTCCTTAACATCTTTGACCACCCGGAAAATTACAAGGTGGCCTTTGCCGGTGTGCCGGTGAGCGATATAATTGCCAGGATGGGCTACAAAACACAAAGCTACCGGGATCTGTATTCGGCTGATTACCACATAGGTAAAACAGCATATGAAGATGTGGAGGAATACCGCAGGAGATCACCCGCATGGCAGGCACACAGGTACCAGGGCACACCCTTACTGATACACACGAATACCAATGATGCTGATGTCAATGTACTTGAAGTGGAACACCTTATCAAATCACTGAAAGCAGAAGGAAAAAAGAATTTTGAGTATGAGATCTTCCAGGATATACCGGGAGGGCACTCCTTTGACAGGATGGACCATATGACAGCCAAGAATATCAGGATGAAGATTTACAAACATCTTAATAATGTGCTGAAACCGGAAAACCCGTTTAAGACAGTTAAGGACCTTCAGAGGGCAGGCTACGTTTATGAGTAGAGCCGGAAGAAAAAACGATAAAGACAGAAAAGGCTGTACTCAACTTAAAGCAGCCGCTCTTCTGTTTATATTACCTGCTTTTTGCATACCGAATGCAGCGTCACAGACCCGCAGCGACGCCGGCTTTAGCGTTGCCGCTCATATAAATGCTTTTGTAAGCGACACGGCTTTCAGGCATGCAGGCATATCAATAAGCCTCAGGGATGCAGAATCAGGGATACTTATAGCCGGTCATAATGAGGATATGGCACTAAGCAGTGCTTCAGTGATGAAACTGGTGACAACAGCCGCTGCCCTTGAAATAATGGGTCCTGACTTCAGGTTTGCAACGAAGGTGGGCTATGCCGGCAGCTTAAACCGCGGGGATTCACTTTTGAACGGAAATATTATTATTAAAGGAGGTGCCGATCCTACCATACTGTCTGAATATTTTCCGGATCATAATAAGGATCTTATTGACCGGTGGGCTGATGCATTATACAGGGCAGGCATCAGGAAAGTTAGCGGTTCTGTTGTGGCCGATGCAATGATCTTTGATTATCATCCCTCTCCCGGAGGGTGGAACTGGTCAGACCTGGGTAATTACTACGGAGCAGGTGCACATGGTATCTGCATCTTTGACAATATGTTCAGGATACATTTCAGGACAGGAAGGGAAGGAGAAAGGCCTGTGATTACCGCTGTTGAACCGGA
>JAZBOI010000480.1:0-4039 GCA_036351095.1 Bacteroidales bacterium
AATACGGTGCCCTCAGAACACCCCATTTTTATGTTTTTGATGAGGACAGGAAACTGGTTTATACAGGCAGGTCTGTAGATAATCCCAGAAATACTGCCCTGGCAACGAGCAATGACCTGGAAAAAGCGCTGGATGAACTGGTGTCAGGCCGTGAAATATCCGGGCCCGTAACCAATCCCATCGGATGCAATGTTAAATGGGAGGGTAAGGATGCACACTGGATGCCCCCGGCAGCCTGTGACCTTGTATGATACCGGAATGTCAGGGCCATGTTCGAGCGATTACGTTATAAATTCCATTACCGGCGCCTGGTAAAATCACAGCAATATGCTATTACACGCAAAAAGCTGATTGAAAAGACTATGGCTGGTTTTGGGCAGGAGGCAAGGGAAACGCAGGCAATGGCCCGCTTATTTTTCAGGTTGCTTGAACAAAAGCTGAGGCTTAAGGAGAGAAGCGAACCTCCCTCCCAGGAAGAAGTAAAGGCTGCCATAGAACAGCTTAAAGATATAGGAAGAATTTCAGTTTTTACCTCCGTTTCCATCCTGCCGGGTGGGGGCATATCGCTGATAGGCCTTGAATTGCTGGCCAGGAAGTTCGGGATTAAAAATTTTACTTTTATACCCACCTCTTTCAGGAAAAAAACAGGTGATAAGCCTGGTGAGGTATCGCCTGAATGATTATTTAACCCAGGTAGTCGTGGTGTTGAATGAATTCTGGTCCAGGTCCACCAGTGTTTCAATATAGGACAGTTCTTTCTTGCTTATCTCATCAATTGATGCTGTTCTCAGTCCGCCACCGTCCACATTGAATACCAGCTGTGACTGGCCCACCAGCTCCCAGCTTCCTGTTTCATCATCGATAAGGGGAAACTCCATCAGGTAGGTCCCGTCACTGAAAAACTGGAGGGTGCCGTCAGTGAAAACAGCTTTTATCCCGGCGACGATGGCCTTTATATTATCGTCGTCGCTGCTGGTTGTAATATTCTCAAATTGCCACACGCCGTCAGTCAGTATGCTTACCCTGTCTTTCTCACAACTGCTCATGCTCAATAATACAGCTGCCGTTAAGACGTATGCCGAAAACCTTATTATCCTTTTCATCCCTTTTATGTTTTTAAAATATTTATGACATGCAAAAGTAAGCATTTTTTACCTGCCTTTAACAGGAGCCCCCGGGCTTAAAACGAATGCCGGAGCAAAAAACTCTTGCCCGTCCTGAAAAGGCTAAACAGTTCACCAGCTCAGGCGAAATAATCAAGAATCTTTTCAATAAGCTCCATGCCACCTCTTTCACCCTCGTCTTCAAAAAGAATATTACCGTCCCTGTCGCCCAGGCTCAGTTTCACATCAGCATCCACGGTCTCCTTGATTATGCGTGTCATTGAACCCATCACCGGCGCCTTCAGATCACCAGGCCTGTTATTAAGCGCCCTCACATTTAGTTTGTATTTTTTATTTACCAGTACGATATTCAGAATGTTATCCCTGTACTCCAGTTTTTCAATGCCGGCCTTTGACCATGTCGAAAAGTTATAGAAGCGGTCACCATGACGAAGGTATGAGATGAAGCCTATAAAGAAACTGCCGATCCAGGGTATTTTTGCCACAGAAAATGTGAAGGAGGCATCTGTTTTTTTAAAGGTGTTGCAATGCAGCCATATCCATGATTCAGGAAAGGATTTACCCCAGTCCTTTTCTATATACCCACGGCCCTTGCTGAAATCGATGGTCTTCCCCTTTACTTCGATCATCCCTTTTATATCGTGCCCTGTCGATACTATCCCGTGCTTACATTCCATAAAGGGTACATAGGAATACCATCCCATTATGCCGGGACTGCTAAGTTTTCCCGGGTATTGGCCAAAGGGACCGTATTCCAGCTCACCCCTGATCAGGCCCTGCTCGTCATCCAGGTAAAGGCTTATACCCCGGTCCGAAAAGTGTGACTTTTCCAGCTCCACGGAGAGCACCCTGCCTGAGGCCCTGAAGCTGTCAAGGGGATACCTGTAATAGTATGTTTCACCACTTAAGCCGTCAATGAGCTGGACAAAGGAATGACTGTCATTATCTGACAAAGACAGACCGGGGATAATGGAATATACATGCTGCCTGTCAGCCGAGACATGTTTGAAATACCATCCCTCAAAATAGTTTTTCATATTTTTTGATCCCTGGAATACCCATGGCCTGAATACTTTCATAGTACATTTGTTAGTGGCTGCTTCTAAAGATAGGACTTTTTTAACTTCCCGGCCCGCAAGGCTTAGGGTGAAAAGCAAACTTTTTATATCTTGCATCTGATCAAAACCACAAACCATGGAACCAACCCGTACATTCGACCTGCTCGACCGCTATATGCTTAAGTTCCCCGACAAGGAAGATGCACTGGCAGAAAAAATAGACGGAAAGTGGAAATACTACAGTGCAAGGCAGTATAACGAACTGTCACACCACTTTGCCTATGGCCTGCTTGAACTGGGATTTGAAAAGGGGGATAAGATAATTACCATTACGAATAACCGGCCCGCCTGGAATATTGCGGATATGGGTATGGCAATGATAGGACTTGTTCATGTTCCCGTTTTTACCACGATGACAGGCGACGAATACCGTTATGTGTTTGAGCACTCCGAAGCAGCGATGGTGCTTGTCTCCGACAAAAAGCTTTATCATACCATCAAGGCGGTAAGCGATGGTGTGCCTGGTGTCAGGCATCTATTTACCTTTGATGAAATTGACGGCCTTCCGCACTGGTCAGAAATAACGGAAAAGGGTAAAAACTGTGATGCTTCCATCATACAGAAGGCAGAAAAGCTGAAAACGGAGGTCATGCCTGACGACCCTGCATCCCTGATCTATACTTCGGGCACAACGGGAAGGGCAAAAGGCGTTCTGCTTTCCCATACTAACCTGGTACGTAATTTCCTTGCTGCAGCGGAAGTGTTCAGGCTGGAGCCCGGCGACAAATACCTGAGTATACTGCCCCTGTGCCATGTTGGCGGACGCATGGGTAATTACCAGACCCAGTACTCCGGCACATCCATCTATTATGCAGAAAGTATGGGTACCATTGCTGCTAACCTCAGGGAGATACAGGCAACCGGCTTTGACGCTGTGCCCCGCATCCTTGAGAAAATATATGATAATGTGATATCCAGGGGCAAAGCCCTGAAAGGCATGAAGAAGAAAATATTTTTCTGGGCCGTTGAGCTGGGACTCCGCTATAAGCCTTTCGGCCAGAATTCGTGGTTCTATTACCGTAAACTGCAGATAGCTGATAAATTAATTTTCTCCAAATGGAGGGAGGCCCTTGGAGGTAAAGCAAGGCTTGTGGGCTGCGGCGGAGCCAGCCTCCAGGCAAGACATGAGCGCATATTCTGGGCTGCCGGTCTAAAAATACTCAACATGTACGGCCTTACCGAGACTTCTCCCATAATTACGATAAACAGGCAGGAAGCGCCACTGTGCCGCCTGGGCTCGGTGGGTGCCCTGATTGATGGGGTGGAAATGAAAACAGGCGACGATGGTGAAATACTCTGCAGGGGTCATAATGTTATGCTTGGTTATTACAAAGACCCCGAACTCACATCACAGGTGATCGATGAGGAAGGATGGTTCCATACAGGGGATGTGGGACATATTGAAGACGGCAAATTCCTGATGATCACCGATCGTAAAAAGGATATATTCAAGCTCTCAAACGGCAAATTCATTGCACCCCAGATTATAGAGAATAAACTGAAGGAATCACCCTTTATCGACCAGGTGATGGTTACCGGTGAACATCAGAAATTTGCCAGCGCCCTGCTGGTGCCCGACTTTAACTATCTGAAAAACTGGTGCATAGCAAATGGTCTGTATAATAATGAGGAAATCAATGAGCTGATCAGCCTTCCCCATATTCACGACCTCTATTCACGGGAGATAAAAATGCTCAATAAGAAGCTGTCAGAGAGTGAAAAAATATTAAGATTCAGGCTGGTGGCCGATGAATGGACTCCGCTCAGCGGTGAACTGTCCGCAAGCCTGAAACTTAA
>JAZBOI010000481.1:0-9001 GCA_036351095.1 Bacteroidales bacterium
TATTGAACCGTCAGAAAAATGCACAAAGGAATGTATGATTGACTGGGGGTGTATGATCACCTCTATTTGATCAGCCCTGAGGTCAAAAAACCACCTTGCCTCAATAACTTCAAGACCCTTATTCATCATTGAAGCCGAGTCAATGGTTATTTTGTTACCCATTGCCCAGTTAGGGTGTTTCAGGGCTTCCCCGGGACTCACATCATAAAGCTTCTCGAGGGGATATTTTCTGAAAGGGCCTCCGGAAGCGGTAAGTGTAATTTTTTCAACCGGGTTATGCGACTCCCCTGCAAGGCATTGCAGTATAGCTGAATGCTCCGAGTCAACAGGTATTATGTTCACCCCGTGCTTAAGCACCAGCTCGTTTATTATTCTTCCTGCCACAACCAGGGTTTCCTTGTTTGCGAGGGCTATGTCCTTGCCTGTTTCAATGGCCTTAATTACCGGTCGCAGACCTGAGAAACCCACCATTGCAGCAACAAGCATATCTATTCCTGGTTCTGCAATAAGCTGTTCGAGGTCCCGGATGCCTGCATGGACCTTAATGGGTAAATCTGAAAGTTTTTCTTTGAGTATGCCGTAGTGATCTTCATTCACTATGACAACCGTAGAAGGACGGTGTTTCCTGGCTTGTGCAACCAGCTGGTCAACATTATTATAGGCAGTCAGCAACTCAACCCTGAATTCGTCGGCATGACTCTCAACAATGTTGAGTGTTTGTGTACCGATTGAACCCGTTGATCCCAGAATCGCCAGCCGCTTCACCATTCACCTCCTTTATTGTTAAAACAGTATATAATTTTCGGGGTTAACTGCTTCTCCATTGTGCCATATTTCAAAATGCAGATGCGGCCCCGAGGTATATAACTCACCGGAATCACCCACCACGGAAATACCTTCACCTGCCACTACCGCATCACCGGGTTCCTTCAGCAATGTGGCATTATGCTTGTAAACAGAAATGAGGTTATTGGAATGTTGAACCTGTATTACCCAGCCCGTCTCCATAGTCCAGCCTGTAAACATAACTGTGCCATCCAGTGTAGCAGAAACAACCGCTTTGGGTGATGTGACTATATCTGTGCCATAATGTCTTGTACGCGGACTGTAATGACCCGTAACTATTCCTTTTACGGGGGGATAGAAATGAACATTTGAAAGGTTGACATTCCGTCCCGTATTATCGGCGAGGAAAGTCAGGTTATACTGTTCCTCCTGCTCAACCTGTAACCTGAGCAGGGAATCCTCTTCTGAATTACTGAAAGTTATTTCTTCATAATTGGCCATTGTATCCTGACCGGCCACCCTGTCAAGGGGCTCCCTGCCGGATATAATGGCATTGAGGTTTGCAAAATACTGGTCCCTCAGCTCCAGCTCATTCTCCAGTGAATCCAGGCGCAGGGCATTCATTATGATATTCCTCCTTGTATTGCCGTCAGGATACCCCGGTATCAGCTCCCTCAGGTTTGTAAAGGAAATAAGTACGGTGGTTATGCCAATAATAAAGAGCAGAATAAAGACAAGAAGAAGAAAGCCGTTATACCTTGTCATACGTACATGCCATACCTCTTCATAGGTCTTGTCGTTGTAAATGGCAAAACGGTATTTGTCTCTCCAGCTCCTCTTTTTCGTGTCACTCTTTGCCATATCAGCTTACCTTCACGGGTTTGTCCTCACTCTGCCATAATCCATGTTTGGTACAAACGGCCATAGCCGATAAATTCATAGATACCTCCGGGGCATTTATATAAAAATCAACTTCGACATGGGCAGGCTTATTGCCATATGCTCCGGATGAATACTTTGTTTCCGCAAGAAGTGTTTCCCTGTTCCACAGTTGTATGGTACTGATGTAATGATCATGATCGTCAGGATGTGTATAGTCATCACCCATCCTTACCTTTACCCTGAAAAGCTCCCCTTTCTTTACACTGTCATCACAAATTACATGGGGCATGTGCCTGTCGAGGTAATCCTTTTTCACCTCTTTTTCTTCCTGCTCAATATTTGTTGCTTTAAAAACGCGTGGCATAAGTGTTTAATTTAGTTTACCCTGTTTATTCCGTCGGGATCAATGCATTATTAACAATATTTAGCTCTCAATATTGAAATGCAAAAATACAAATTAATTTCCTCTTTGTGAAGTCTCCTGTTTTAAGATCAGCAGGCAGGAAAACTGAGGATAACGATCCGCGTGCCCGGGAAATGCTTAATGAGTCTGTCTGAAGAGACATTTCCTTCCAGTTATGAAATTGCCGGAATTCAATGTTTTGAATTTCAAACAATAGTCTTTTCAATATGTTACTATCTTATGAAAGCAGCATATCTTATATCATATGGCCAGGCCGGATCACTTCAATATGGAGAAATGCCCGAGCCTGTTCTCAGAAAAAACAGTTTACTTGTTCAGGTTAAGGCAGTGTCAGTAAACCCGGTAGACTGGAAAGTCAGGCAGGGAGTTCTCAAGCTTATCCAGGGATCTAAATTCCCAAGGATTATTGGTTCCGACTTTGCAGGTATTGTAAAGGAAGTCTCTCCCGGAATAAGTGAATTCAAAGCCGGGGACCGTGTTTACGGTGCTATTTCTGCTTTTTCAGGAAAGCCAGGCGCACTTGCAGAGATTGCAGGTGTTCATCAGAAAGATGTTCGGCCGATGCCTGAATGGCTCTCGTTTGAAGAGGCTGCATCTTTGCCAATAGCGGCATTAACAGCACTTAATGGTTTGCGCAGATGTGGCGTTCGTGAGGGCACAAGGATACTTGTTAACGGTGCCACAGGCGGTGTAGGGCATTTTGGTGTCCAGGCAGCCAAAGCAATTGGGGCACATGTTACTGCCACCTGCAGTGCAGGGAATACTGACCTGGCCAGAGAACTCGGGGCAGATGAGGTATTCGGGTACAGCGGGGATAATACAATCAGGAAGGGAACCCAGTTTGATGCTATTCTTGATGCCTGGGGAATGATGGCCAACAAGGATATTCACCGCCTTCTTAAACCAGACGGAATTTACGCCTCGCCCTTATTTATGCCCTGGACGATCTTCCGGGCATGCTGGGTAAGGATCCGTTTCGGAAGGAAGATGACCTCTTCCAATATGCGGACAAGGACAGAGGATTATGATGAGCTTGAGGCTTTGATTGAGCATAAAAAACTGAAGCCTGTAATAGAGAACGTATTCCCCCTGGAGAAGTCTTCCGAAGCCTTCGATAAAGCCGAATTCGGCAAACCACGCGGAAAAGTGATTATAAAGCTATAAGCCTCTCCCAGCATTCATTTAGAGATGATCTGGTTATCAAATAACAAACCTGCGTAAGCACAGCTTAACGCTCCTGGCAGCAAGCTTTTGATAACAGGGATTATCCCTTCCCTCCCTTGACGAGCAGCCAGATGGAGAAAGCCATTTCACCTACAATGCTTGGTATTGCTACCAGTGCAAGGAAGATTGAGGCATAGTCTTCATAATCCGGAAGCACAAACGGAAAGTTTTCTTTTATCCATCGGTACTATAATTGATTATTAGCTTATAAATAGGTGAGCTTATATATGCTTTAATTATTTAAAAACAAACAGTCATAAGTTAGTGTGCAGATTACCAGAACTCATTGCTTTAAATCAACAGGTATATTATTTACCTATTTAATGTTAACCAGTATAATAACAGGGTTATCTTCTACGCTTATTTTATCTGCTGCTATATACTGTTTGCTGTTTTTGTAATCCGGGTCGGTATCTTCATTTTCAGAAAGATAGTCCGTCGCTTTTTGCTTAAAATTCAGTGCAGGATCCCAGCTTACAAGATACTCCTTACCATCAAGCTCTATTTTATTCCTGGCATAGAAGTTAATATTACCTTCAAGCATATTATCTATTCCAACATTTTTAGTACTCCTCTCAAGTACATTCACAGAAAGTGGGCTGCCTGTCCTGGTATCGTACCAGACAGAAGCAAGACATACATGTTCCCTGAAAACATTGTAGTAGAAAATAAGGTAGTCGCTAATTGCATGTATTGAATTTGGCTGCCACTTCTCACATTGTGAATATGACTGGAAGTCTTTCAGATCATCAGTATTTATCCGGCCTTCCTCTTCGGCAATCAGGAATGCGGTCTTTGATTCCAGTCCTTCTATTTCAAATATCGTATCATTAAGATTATTCCAGTAATATATTTTGTCTTTATTCTCAAAAACCGGATCCATATAAATATACATAATAGATTCATATTCTGGTATATAGTTATGCTTTTCCTTCAGCCTTTTACCTTCAGTATCAATAATGATCCAGTTATATATCAGGCTGCCGAATGAGAATGTGTCGAAAAGGTATAACATATTATCACGGTAGACAATCCTGTTAAAGGCCACGTTCTCATCAGGGATAAATGATTTTTCAAATTCACCCTCAAGATTGAACACCATAAGTTTGTATTTAGGTGAAAGTATAAAAACCTTTCCCGAATTATTATCAACACAGTAGTCAGTTATACTTAAATACTCTCCGGGTCCATTACCTTTGGATCCAATCTGCCGGATAAATTTTCCTTCACTGCTATAAAGGAATAGCATCTCCTGGTCTTCGATTAACAATTTATCTCCTGCCCCGGCTACTTTTGACACGTACTGGAGCGGAATTGTGTTATCCAGAATGATATACCTTTCTTCTTTTACAATATCGTGCAAATCAGCTCCTTTTTCCTTGAATTCAGACTGTCTGATTACAGTAGTCTCCTTACTGTCTTTGTTACATGAATTAAATATAATGAGCGATGACAAAATTACCAGGACAATTCCCTGGGACCTAAGTTTTTTCATGATTGGTTAATTTTATAGTAAATAACCAGGTTAATCTTTTCATATAACAAACATACACTAATTTATTAGTTATATAACGTAACAATACGTAATATTACTTATAATGCCGTATTTTATATAGCTTCTAAATAAAATATTCTTATAAAATACGAGCATTTAACGATGGCCTGATTCTCTCCACCCCTCTGACAAGGTCCCTGAAATCCAGGTCATATTCATCCATGAAACGAATGGCGATTGCTCCGCTCGGAAAAAACCATACATAATTCCCGCCATAGCCAAGCATATAACTTACATTCACTTTACAACCCTTCACTCTTACATCTCTGGCCCAGAAAGAGTGCCGGTAATACTTGCCCCTGTAATCCTTACCGGTGTTGATTCCACTCCATTCTGTGCGGCCGAGTGCTTCACGGCATTTTTCCCTGTGCAGTAATTGTTGACCCTGGTATTTACCTTCCTGTGAAAACAACAGGGCAATTTTGGCTGTTTCGTCGAGGTTGGGCCATGCTCCGTAGCCCAGTAAGGGAAGGCCTTCTGAACCATTTGTTTCAATAGTTCGCCTTAAGGTAAAATTCTCAGCGCCAAGGGGAACCAGAACATTCGCGTATACCAGGTCCCAATACGAAATGCCCATACCTTCTTTTTTCTCTACATAATTTTGTAGGGCATATGACAGCACAAAAAGATTTGTGGAGGCATAATTGAAAGATTCCCCTGGACTGCCCGGGTAATCACCGAGACCCGCTATATTGTTTATCGACTCTTGTGCAGTTCTGGCCTGTATGAGAATATTAAAAAGAAGATCGCCTTCTTCACCTCCTTCAGTACCCGTTACCATATTCAGCGTATGTAAAAATGTAACCCCCTGCCAGGCCGGATGATCAGCCAGCACCGGTACATGATCAGAGATCAGTGCATCAAATATATCATTACCATAGCGTTCGGCGAGATAGAACAACGCGAGTGCCCCGGTCATGCTCTTGGTAACAGAATACACAGCATGTCTCATTTCATATGGATAAGGGTATGGTCCGTGACGTGTCTGGGGCGACTGTAAATATATGTTTCCATCGATTACTATGGCTCCCAGGCTTGTTGGTGCAGTGGTAAATAAGGATTTCCCAAAATAACCTGCAATGTCACCAGAAGTATCAATTGTGGATAAGGGAAACACGGGTAGCCTTCCGGACTTTACACGTTTTCGTTTTTCGATCACTTCACTCGAGACGGCATATGTCTGTGGATGATAATTAGCCTTTAACATTACCCGCATATTGCCTAACTGTTTATCATTCATATCTGCCGTTTCCTGGCTGCATTGTACGCACACATTACTGATCGAATCCTCTTTGTAGACAAAAGTGGCCACGCAATTTCTTAGCTGTCCAATATAACTGTCTGTTAACGATAGCGGGAAGGATGCCCGGCTCCATCCATCGTCATCCTCTTCATCCCAGACCTTACCGGTTCCTACGAGTACATTCCACATGCTGGTACCTGGAAGACCATCGACCAGGAATTCATCACGGATAGGGATCAATTCTCCTTCATGGCTGATAAAATCAATTGTGATACCCGGGAAGATGTTTTCCCCGGAGTAGTAAGCCCTTTCCAATGGAAATACTATTTCAGTATTTTCAAATGAGATGGCTCCGGAAAATTTGTGAATCGCAGCTTGTGCCCAGTCCGGCCTGGCAAAAAAGCTCATGTCAGTAAGAGGGTAAGAACTCTCTTCCAGCAAATGTTCAACTGTCAGTTGATCCCTTGGTTCGGTCAGTTTCTCACCGTTCCAGGGTACCGGTTCTTCCTGGCAGGCATTAAGCAGCAAAGCGATATATGGCAGTATCAATATCTTCATCGTTCGCATCTATTTATCAATTGCCCTGGCAACCAAACGGCCGGGAATTATTTCAAATCCTGAATACAGGCTCCATTATCCCTCCGTCCGCTCTTCATCACCGGCAAATGTTTGATTCTGATTTTACTAAAACTACTGCCATGATCCAGCAATTCAGGAGTTCTAAATTTTAAGATTACTTCCCTCCTTTTACGAGTAGCCAGATGGAGAAAGCCATTTCACCTACAATGCTTGGTATCGCTACCAGCGCAAGGAAGATTGAGGCATAGTCTTCATAATCCGGAAGTACAAAATGCGCTGCAGTATCGACCATGTACATGGCGCCAGCAATTACCAGGAAGATAGCTATTAGTTTAGGTTTGCCTATTATATTTCCCAGCAGGATCAGGTGTATCCCGAAGAAAAACAGTCCGATCAACCAGATAATATTGAATATGCCGGTTTGCTGCAGGATCTCCTGGCTGCCTGTGGATGTTAGTGCAAGAACAAGTGCAAAAACAGCCACTCCCATTATGGCTGCGTGCATCATCCTGAACAGGGTACTGAGCACTGAGAGGTAGTGGTCTTTATATAGTACAAGGAGTGCCCATGCAACAACCACATCAAAAACAACAGTGATCAAAAATGCCAGTATCCCGAATCTTACCATCATATGGTTTTCATTGATGGTCAGGACCGGGTCATTATTAATTGATTGGATTACTAAGAAATTGGCAAAAATTGCCGCAAAGAAAATAACCAGGTAACTGGTACCTGCTATCACAGAAAGTTTTCTTTTATTCATTGGTACTATTGTTGATTATTAGCTTGGAAGAAGTGAGGTTTATTATTCCTTATATATGAAAGAACAATCAGTTATAAGTTATTGTTCAGATTCTTCAGTTATGGGGAGTCGCCAGGGGGGATTATTCGCATTGCTCATTATCCGGGAGAGGTGCTTAAAAAAGGAAAAGCTTTTCATCCGCCTCCGGCGGTTGGCCTGTCTCTTTCAGGATTACCTTCGGTGATCATGAAGGGGGTGCTTTTCAAAGAAAAAACCTTCAATCTGCCTACGGCGACTGGCCTGTCTCTTTCATGATTACCTTCGGTGATCATGAAGGGGTTGCTTTTCAAAGAAAAAGCCTTCAATCTGCCTCCGGCGACTGGCCTGTCTTTTTCATGATTACCTCTTCATACCATGGTTTTTTTTAGAATCACGTAAATAATGTATAGATTTATTTGCTTTTTGTATATAATACTATACATTTGTAAATAAAATATGCATTATGATAAGCAGTTCTTCATTGGCCAATTATCGGTTTAAGTTCCTCGGCCTTGTTTTATCCAGTCTGGGTATCATACTCTTTGTAATACTTAAGATCCTGGATTATTCCTATGTAGAAGGCTGGCAGGATAGGATATTTATGATCAACCATTTTGTCATCGTCTTGGGTATGGTGATGATCATGTACAGTAGCGAAAGTAACGATGACGAAAGAGTAAAACTCATCAGGGATTCCCTGCTCAAATTTTTCTTTGCACTCCTGGTTTGTGGGATTATGTTATATATGATAATGACTTCCCTTGAGAGTCTTGAAGGTTCATTTTACCATATTCTGTACATTATTGAGATTGTTCTTGCGGGCTATTTGATAACCTTTCACATATCGCTCAGGACCAACCCTTCCTGGATATTCAGGAAACCAAAGGCAATCAGGGGGCGCTTCATTGTGATGGGAATCTCCATCATGTTTTTAATAGCCTGGATAGTTTATGTTGTTATTACCTATAAATACTGAAACCATCCTTGAAAAACACAATCAAAGTTGAACGAGCCAGAAAGGGATTTACTCAAGCTGACCTTGCAGAAAAGGTTGGGGTCACGCGTCTGACTATACACTCTATTGAAGTAGGTAAGTTTAATCCTTCGGTCATGCTGGCATTAAAAATCGCCGACTGCTTTGGCACTAAAGTAGAAGAGCTCTTTGAACTTGAAAACGATGATTAATTTCTTAAAAAATTAATATTATGAAAACGATACTCTTAGCAATCTTGTTACTGGCCACTCAGCAAAGCTTAAGTGCCCAGGCTGAAGTAGCTCCCGGATTTCTATGGCAGGTAGAAATAAATGGCTCTGAATTCACTCTTGCAGGATCTATACATGCGGGCAAAAAGGAACATTACCCTCTACCAGAAGGGTATTTAAAGGAATACAAAAAATCTGATTTCATAGTTTTTGAATTAAAAGATGATTTTGAATCCATAAAGGAGCAAATATTTGCTTATGCAGAGAAAGACAAGCTGGAGGAAAGTCAATACCTGGACAATTATTTAAGTGAAGAAAACAAGA
>JAZBOI010000482.1:0-3320 GCA_036351095.1 Bacteroidales bacterium
CCACCATGACCAGGCCGGCGGAAGGTTCTCGGGTGATGAACACCTTTCAGGCAAAAGCCCGGCCCAGGGCACCGAGCTGTGTGCTGTTGTGGAATATATGTACTCACTTGAAAAACTGTTCGGCATCTTTGGTGATGTCTCAATGGCCGACAGGCTTGAATACCTGGCATATAACGCACTTCCCGGTACTATGACAGCTGACGGGTGGACGCATCAGTACGACCAGCAATCAAACCAGGTGCTGGTAAGCGTGGCAGAAAGAAACTGGAGCACCAACAGGGATGAATCGAATATATACGGCCTTATGCCCAATTACCCATGCTGCCTGGCCAATATGCACCAGGGCTGGCCCAAGCTGGTCGAACACATGTGGATGGCAACACATGATAAGGGTCTGATTGCCGCAGTCTACGGCCCGTCTTCGGTGAAAGCCATGGTTGGAAAGGGAAATACAGTCGTGATAACAGAAGAAACTGATTATCCCTTCGATGGAAAAGTAGTATTTACAATAAAAACAGATAAAAAGCTTGAATTCCCGCTTTACCTCAGGATGCCGGGCTGGGCTGACGAATGCAGTATTGAATACAAGGGTAAAAAATTGAGCGCCGCCGGTGGCGAAACAGCCCTTTTGAATGAAAAATGGGAAGATGGTGATACAATATTATTGGATATACCATTTAAGCTCCGAACAGAAAGAAGGTACAATAATTCAATATCAGTTCTGAGGGGACCATTGTATTATTCACTCAGGATTGGAAAGGACTATTCTGAAACGGAGATGAGCTACAGGAAATATGATTATATGGGCGTAGCAGACTGGCAGATAAGCCCGGTGACAGACTGGAACTACGGCTTACTGCTGGATGAGGATGATCCAGGTAAAAATACCAGGGTTGAGAGCCATCCTGTAAGCAACTACCCCTGGGCTGACAGGGGTGATGTGCTGTGGTCCGGCGAAGAGAAGGGTCATATCATATGGGATAAGGATGCCCCGGTAGTACTTAAAGTACAGGGTATTAAACTGCCCGGATGGGGAATGAAGGATAATTCAGCCGCCGACCCTCCTTACAGCCCCGTGGAAACCGATGGTGAAGCAGTGGAACTGGAACTTGTTCCATACGGCAGTGCAAAGCTGAGAATAACGGAATTTCCCCATGTTAAAAGGTAGGCTGATGAAAGTGTGTTGTTTTGTGAGTTACACTTAGACAGCTTCTGTTTTTTCCTTCAGCCAGGCCTTTATCTCTTCCGGTAAGAGCTGGCTTAGTATACTGTAAACCAGGTCGTGATATTCATTAAGCCACCTTGTCTCGGGTGCTGTCATAAGCTCCGGTGCAATAAGTGATGTATCGATATAGCACAGGGTGACCGTTTCGAACTTCAGGAACGTGCCAAATTCCGTTTTCCTGTCTTCAGTACAAAGAAGGAGGTTTTCTGTCCTGAACCCATATTCACCTTCCCTGTATATTGCCGGTTCATCAGATATCAGCATTCCCGGCTCAATTATAGTCTTTTGGTCGCCACCCGCAGCTGTGCCGATTGTCTGTGGTCCTTCGTGCACGTTCAGGAAGTATCCCACCCCGTGACCGGTACCATGGCCATAATTCATCCCATGTTCCCATAATGCCCTGCGGGCAAGTATCTCCAGCTGGTAACCCTTTGTCCCAAGCGGAAACTTTGCCATAGCCAGGTTTATGGTGCCCTTTAAAGCCAGGGTGAAATCTTTCTTCTGCTGCTCCGTGGGCTTTCCCAGGGATACAGTCCTTGTAACATCAGTTGTTCCGCCATAATATTGTCCGCCGCTGTCGAGCAAAAATATGCCCCCGGGCTTCAGTTCAGCATCCGTTTCAGGTGCAGGGCAGTAATGAGGCAGTGCTCCATGTTCATTATAGGCTGCGATGGTGGCAAAGCTCGGCCCTTCGCAATCGGCCTGTTGCATCCTGAATTCAAGCAATTTTTCTGCAGCACTAATTTCGCTTATCCTGGTTCTGCCAAGAGAATTCTCCAGCCAGTGAAAGAACCTGGTCAGAGCCAGTCCGTCCTTTATCATTACCTGCCTTATATTCTCTATCTCCACACCATTCTTCAGGGCCTTCATACGTGTGGGTATACTTATCTCCTCTATAATACCAACATTCGCCGGAATTGCCCTGAATAAGGATGCAGATGTGGTACCCGGCGTAATTATAATGCTCCTGCCCCCTTCGAGCTTTTGCAGCTCAGCGCTCACTCTTCCATAGTCCATCAGGCTGATATTTTCTTTCTCCAGCTTCTGTCGCAGGTCAGAAGGTATCTTCTCCAGGCCTGCAAACAATAGCATATCAGCATGACTGATAAGGGCGAAGGATGTAAACAGGGGGCTGAATTTTACATCTCCTCCCCTGATATTAAGTAACCAGGCAATGTCATCCAGTGCTGTCAGGAGGTGATAGTCGGCACCCACTGCTATCATCTTCTCCCTGACGGCAGCTATTTTCTCTTTCCTGCTTATACCGGCATACTGCAGGGAATGGTCAAAAGCCTCTTCTCCCGGAAAAGGATCCCTGTCCTTCCAGATACCTGAAATAAGGTCGCAGTCTGTATCAAGTTTTATCTTCTTCCTCCTGAAAGCCTTCTCAATCATTCTTACGATGGCGATCGACATTAACCTTCCATCAACACCCACATTACTTTCTTCTTCAAGATGGTCTGTCATCCAGTCAATATATTCAGGACTGTGAGGTATATTTAGTTTCATCAAAACAAAACCTGAGCCCTGCAGCTGCTCTTCAGCCTGTATAAAATAGCGTGAATCCGTCCACAGCCCTGCAAAATTTTGGGTTATAACAACATTTGCTGCTGAACCGGTAAAGCCGGTAAGCCACCTTATTATCCTCCAGTGATCAGGCACATACTCGCCAAGATGGGGATCGGTGATTGGTATTATACAGGCATCAATGCCCTTATCTTTCATCCTGTTTCTGATAGCTTGAAGCTTCTTATTCATACGTTTAATATTTTTTGTCACAAAAACTTACAAAGAATTTTCACACGGCATGGAACCGCCCGTTTCATGCTCGTTTCATAGTTTACAAGTTATGAACACAGTTCCGCGTAATGACAATGAGCCGGCTGTATTCCGGATATAGGGCTTGAGCTGAATGTTTATTCAGTTCTTTCTACAACGAATCTCGCCAGCCTACCATCAGCACCGGCTGCAAATCCTTTCAGCGTACCTTCCACGGCCCTGGCTGTAAAATAATCTTTAATATCTGTTCCGGGAAGCCAGGTACGTCCCATATCAAGCGAATAGTCACAGCCTGTTTTGCCGATTGCCAAAGCTA
>JAZBOI010000483.1:0-2178 GCA_036351095.1 Bacteroidales bacterium
AAGCGTTTTATCAGCCGCACCTGTTCGCGCGTGAGCGCCGTACCGGATGAAGCCACCACGTTCTCAATGGCTGCCTCGTGGAGGGAGAGCACATCGGTATAGCCCTCGACGATATAGCACTTGTCGTCCTGCATGATGGCCTTGCGTGCATGGTAGATACCGTAGAGGATGCGGCTCTTATGGTAGATATCCGACTCGGGCGAATTGAGGTACTTGGCTGTCTTGTCGTCCTTGCGCAGTGTGCGTCCCCCGAAGCCCAGCACCTGTCCCGACAGCGAATGGATGGGGAAGATGACCCTTCCGCTGAAGCGGTCGAAAGTTTTTTCTTCTTTCTGTATGGTGAGGCCTGTTTTTACCAGGTACTCGAGCTTGTAGCCGTCCTCTTGTGCCTTTTTGGTGAAGCCGTCCCATTTGTCGAGGCTGTAGCCCACGTTGAATTTTTTGAGTGTTCCCTGGCGGAAGCCCCTTTCACGGAAGTAGGAGAGTCCTATCGACTGTCCTTCCTCATCGTTGAAGAGGATATCCTCGAAGACCCGTGCCGCGTAGGAGGAGAGCACCAGCATGCTTTCCCTCTCGTTCTTCTTCTCTATATCCTCGGCCGTCAGTTCCTTCTCCTCTATCTCTATGTGGTACTTCTTTGCCAGGTAGCGGAGTGCTTCGGGGTAGCTGAGCGACTCATGCTCCATGATGAAGTTAACGGCATTGCCGCCTTTGCCGCAGCCAAAGCATTTGAAGATGCCCTTGGAGGGAGAGACAGTGAAGGAGGGTGTTTTCTCGTTATGGAAGGGACATAGGCCGATATAGTTGACCCCCCGTTTCCTGAGCGAGACGTATTCCTGCACCACATCTTCGATGTGTGCCGCGTCAAGTATCTGTTCCACAGTATGATGAGGGATCATGGGTTTTCGTTGTTCTTTAGCTGCTAAATTAGCAATTATCCGTAAGAAAGCAGAGGAAGGTTTATATTAAATATTAACCGGGCATGGTGATTTTTCTTTTTGATGGTATATTTGCTTATTGCGATATTATTCCGTATTTTTATTCCGACATTCTTCGTTACGAACAATATCGGAATGAGCATGAATCCTTTTAAATTCGGCACGGTAGTAGATGAGCCCTACTTTTTCAATCGTAAAAAAGAACTGGCCAGGATAGCGGCTGTATTAGAAAGTCATAATCATCTTACAATAATAAGTCCCAGGCGATACGGCAAGACAAGTTTGATAAGAAAGGCTTTGTCACAAAACAATGCTCGCCATATTTTCCTGGATATGCAACTGGTATTAAGTTCCGGGGATTTTGCTGCCCAGCTCCTGAAAAGGGTTTACAGGATTTCCCCTTTCAGCAAGTTGAAAAACATGGTGAAGTCATTCAGGATAATTCCATCGCTTACTCTTAATCCATCAACAGGTGAAATAGATATTCAGTTCAGGTCTGACGGAAAGAATCAGCTATACCCACTTGAGGATGTGCTAAACCTTATTGACAGGCTTGGTTCCGAAAAGAAAAGGATAGTTGTTGCCATGGATGAGTTCCAGGAAATTTTCAGAATAGATAAGACGCTAGACCGCATGCTCCGTTCGCTTATGCAAAATCATAAAAACATTAATTATATCCTTGCCGGAAGCAGTGAGTCGATGATGAGGAATATTTTTGAAAACAAGAAATCGCCCTTTTATCATTTTGCCACAATAATGTACCCGGGACCGCTGCCAGCGAAGGAATTTTCTGTATTCCTCCAGGATAGATTTATTCCGCTTACAGATAAGAGTGAGTTATTATCAAGTGAAATCCTGCGTGTTACCAACTGCCATCCCTATTATACCCAGCAGTTTGCCTCTTTTACCTGGGACATAATCAAGAGAGAGGGATTTACTGAAGATACTGTCGGAAAAGCACTTGAAGAGATACTGCAAAACAATGATAACAATTATGAAAGGTTATGGCAGGGCTTCAACGGTACTGAAATGAAGGTGCTTACAGGGATGTCTGACAGTGATCTGTTGCCACTGTCAAAAGAGTTCTCCTTCATTTATAATACTGGCTCATCCAGTACTGTATATAGCGCTCTGCAGAAATTGCTGGAAAAAGGAATAGTTATTAAGAACAAGAAGTCATACTCCATTGATGACCCCTTTTTTAAAAGGTGGATTGTTGTCAGGAGGGAAAGATGAGAAG
>JAZBOI010000484.1:0-2176 GCA_036351095.1 Bacteroidales bacterium
AGTCGTTCTTTAGGTTTTGTAATGCCATGACCGAAGCCTTTGTAGACTACCAGCTTTGTATCCACCCCGACATCCTGTAATCCCTGGAACAGTTCATATGCATTTGGTATTGGAACCCTTCTGTCAAACTCCCCGTGCTGTATAAGGGTAGGGGTAGTGGCTTTATTTATATTTGTCATGGGTGAAGTCATACGATAGATTTCTTCATTCTCCCATGGGGTAGCTTTCAGGTATTGCCTCGTGAACGGATGTACATCGGTATTAACATAATAGGTCATCCAATTCGATATACCGGCGCCGACCGAAATAGCCTTAAAAGCATTTGTATTGGTAGTCAGGAAGGCTGAAATATACCCCCCCTGGCTCCATCCCATGGCTCCCATTCTGCTGGTATCAATAAGTCCTTTCTTATTAAGGGCTTCTATACCTGACATTACATCCCATGCATCACCTACACCAAGGTTCTCCACATTGAGCTTCCTGAATTTTTCACCATAGCCTGCTGATCCCCTGTAGTTGGGCATTAACACCAGGGCTCCCCTGTTAAGCCATTGCAATACCGGATATACATAGGAAGGTGCCGGCTCGGGAAGGGATATACCGGTGGGTCCACCGTGAATATTTACCAGTAGAGGGTATTTCTTATCAGGATCATAATCCATTGGCTTATGCAGGATACCTTCAATGACTGTACCGTCCTTGCTTTTCCAGCTTATTACTTCCGGAATCGAATATTTCCAGTTTTCGATCTGGCCGGTGAAATCAGTCAGTCTCACCACTTTGTTATCACCAGGACTGGCAATATATATCTCACTAAGGCTGTTATCTCCTGCACCCAGGTATGCAATGGTGCCACCATCCTTTGAAATTGAAAGTCCGAATATTCTGGGAGTTTCATCAAGGATTTTTTCCACCTTCCCGTTATCGGGGTTCATGAGAAAAAGGGGCCTGAGTGTTTTTTGATATGCAGTGGCATATATTCCTTTATCTGTCCATGTCATTCCGGAGAGGTTTTCATCAAAATCCTTCCCCAGTTCCTTATTGTTCTTTCCATCAATATCAATCCTGAAATACCGGCTGTTCATATAATAATTGGAAGTTGTATTCTCAACATCACTGGTATAAAGAACAGACCTGCTGTCAGGAGACCAGTCGATAAACCTGTCAGAGCCAGGGTTTGCAACCAGGGTCACTATTTTCCTTGTATCAGCATACAAAACCGAAATATCCGATTTAAAGGAGGAGTTTATCAGGGGATCCGGCTGGTGGTTAAATACTATCATTTTACCATCCGGGGACCAGTCGAAGGATGTAATTGTAAAGTTAACACTGTCTATCAGCTTTTTCGCTTCCGGTCCTTTCCTGCAAAGCTCTTCCTTCTTCAGGGAATCTTCTTCATAACAGGGCAGCGGGAAAAATTCAAGGTAATCAGGATCAAAGTCAATCACCATCAGCCTGGTAAGCTTATATTCTTCGTCTTCAACTGCAAAGGCGCCATAACGGTCCTCGCGCTTTTTATCCGCTTTCTCCTTTTCTTCCTGGACTGTGAAGGCAATTTTTTTTCCATCCGGAGACCATTCGAAAGCCCCCACACCGTTCTTTTCACCTGTTACAGGGAAAGCTTCACCTCCTTCGGCATTAATGACATAAACCTGGTTCTTATCATCCCTGCTTGATGTAAAAGAAATCCATTTACCATCAGGTGACCATTGGGGGTTCCCGCTATTTCCATCAGGATTGTTAGTAAGCTGGAAAGGTTTGCCCGCATTTTTTGATATCCAGATCTCGCTATCATAACGGTTGTTCTCCCAGTCGGTCTGTGTTACGGTAAACAGTACATGCCTGCCGTCCGGCGAAATCACAGGGCTGCCCGGACTTTTAAGTGAAAGGACCTGCTCAAAGGTAGGTACGATCTTTTCATCCTGGGCATGTGTGTAAGCTGTTAACACTGCAAGGATGATTAATAAAACTATCTTTTTCATTACAATCAGTATATATGTTAATATGTGGCAAATTAAATTCCTGGCACAGGCAAATCAAGAAAAATGCCTGCAAGCTAAAAAGTTCAGATTTGTTGAAACCGGGGTCTTTGCCTACTTCCTTACCCTCACCGGGTATGGCGGCCTTTCAGGTTCAACAGGAGGATTCTTCTTCAGCTCTTCCAGTGCTATTTCAA
>JAZBOI010000485.1:0-4433 GCA_036351095.1 Bacteroidales bacterium
CTTCCTGAAACAAACCGGGGTCTGAGCTCAAGCAGGTCAGTGGCTATACCTACAGTTATCTTTTCAGGTGATTGTGTATTTACATTATAATGATGTAAATAGCCCCCCTGTTCAAATATTATTTGACCCTTGCCATGGCTTGCCTTTATAATGGGAAAGTCTGTGAAGAAGGTTAACTGCTCGATATCTTTTGTGTCAGTATCATATGAGAAGAGATTGAATTCACCATTACGGTCGCTTCTGAAATATACCTTGTTCCCGATCCACATGGGATCGGTATCGTTACATCTGCCCTCCGGCTGGGGTAGCTTTTCTACCGAATGGTCATCGAAGGAAAAGATCCATATTGTAGCTACCGTACCACCCCTGTAATTCTTCCATTGGGCGTACCTTCCGGGGATAGGGGTATATGCCATATATCTGGCATCAGGTGAATATGATGCGCAGTAGCCATTAGGTATTACCAGCCTGGTAGGAAATCCGCCATCTATCGGGACAGTAAAAAATTGCATGTACCGGTTGGTGAATATTTCTCTCTGGGATGCAAAGAGAACAGCCGAACCATCGGGTGTAAATCCTCTCACAATATCTGCCCCCGGGTGCCAGGTTAAACGCTTTGGGACCCCGCCTTCAACCGGCACTATGAAGACATCAGTGTTACCGTCATATTGAGCACTGAAGGCAATATGCTTCCCGTCAGGAGAGAAAACAGGATCGGACTCCTGTCCCTCATCAACAGTCAGGCGTCTTGGTAAGGTGCCATCGAGATTGGCTACCCAGAGATCATTGGCATAAACAAAGGCTATGTGCTCAGCACTTACAGCAGGCTGATGCAGCAACCTTGTGTCTTTATTGTCTACTCCGGATGAGGAACCTGATATCAGGAAAATTGTAACCAGGCTCAAAAACAAGGTTCTGAATAATCTTTTCATTATAAAAGGGTATTTGTTAAGGAAGCCAAATTACGATTTTGGAATATCTAAATCAAGGAAAATAAAGATAAGAAGTAAAATGTACAAGGATTCAGGGTTTAGCTAAAATTGATCAGTACAGCTATGGCTATGAAGATCCCGGCAATGGTAATAAGCATCAGGAAGAGTGGGAAAACGAAGCGCAACCATTTCTCATAGGGTATTTTAGCTATGCTGAGCATGGCCATAAGTATTCCGCTGGTGGGAATGATAATATTTGAAAAGCCGTCACCACTGGTAAAAGCAAATACGGCTGTCTGGCGTGTAATACCCAGTACATCGGCCAGCGGTGCCATCAGGGGCATTGTTACGGCTGCCTGTCCCGATCCGGAGGGGATAAAAAGATTAAGTATTGTCTGGAGAATCAGCATGCCTTCGGCAGCAACAATTTTTGGAGCTTCATTCAGCAAGCCGGCAGAGGCATAAATAATTGTATCCAGTATCTGACCATCTTCAAGGACCACCCTTATCCCGCTTGCAAAGCCCACCACCAGGGCAGCGACAATCATTTCCTCCATTCCTTTAACGAAAGATTTTACAGCTTCTGAAAGAGTTATGCCGGAGATTATTATTGCAATAATACCAATCAGGATGAAGCCGCCTGACATTTCATTGAGCCACCATCCTTTTACCTGTATAGCATAAAGAATAAGTGCAAAAATGATAAAGCTTATAATGATGATCCAGGTGTCAGATGATTTTAGTTTTTGAGTCTTAAATTCTTTGTCCGGGCTATACCTGTCATCTCCTGCAATCACTGATCTGGAGGGATCACTTTTCACCTTATGACCATAATAAAGGACATATGAAATGGTAACGGACATACACACAACAAAAAATATCAGTCTGAACAGTATACCGCTGCCGGGTGGAACCTCTGCAATCCCCTGTGCAATCTGAACGGTGAAGGGGTTGGTTGTGGCAGCAGCAAAACCGATAAGTGCACCAAGGTAGACAATTGACATTCCATAAACGCGGTCATAGCCGAGCCTGTGAGCCACTATAATAAAAATAGGAACCAGGGGAATAAGTTCTTCACCCATCCCGATTGTTGAACCACCAATACCTGTAGCCACCATCAGAATAATGGTAAGCATTGTTCCTGAGCCCGCAAACCTGTTCAGCAAAGCCTGTATGACACCAGTTATGGTGCCTGTACGCTGCAATATACCCAGTACGCCGCCAACGATGAATATCAGGAATATGATATCGGCCATATCCTCCATACCACGAGGGATGGCAGTAAGGAAATCAATAATACTAACCGGCCTGGCTTTTTCATTATCTGTACCACCCATGATAATACCTTCCAGGGAGATATCTTTTTCCAGTTTACTGTAGGTGCCCGGCACCACTATGGTGCGGGTGCTTTCACCGATGGGTACGGTTTTTCTTTCGTAAAGCCCGGAAGGTATAACATAGGTTAAGAGGCTACATAGTAGAATGAAGGAGGTCAGGAGCACAAAGACATGCGGAACCCTGAATTTTTTAAAAGAAGGAATCTTCATCCGGTATTACTTTTCTTGGCTTCTTCTTGTCAAAGGCCTCAAGGTACAAACAATTTTATTAAAATGCCGGCCAGGATTTTTGTGTTTGAATATAGTTCCGGGTGATAGGCTGGTGGTTACTGCAGTCAGTAGTTATTGTGGCTGTTAAGATGTTGACCAGGGATAAAACTCTTCATCGTGTGCCTTCATGGTTCATAAGTAAACATACAGCAAATTACTATAAATCAAAGATTAATCTTACCGGGTAGCACGCTTAGCGGACTTTATTCCGGTATGCTTGCAAGGCAAATCCTTAGCCCTTATTTGGATTTATTTTTATCATCATATCATATTTTTGCCGAAAAAATTTGGATACATCATATATCTATGTATCTTTGTTCTATGTATTCAAAAGAATTGCTTAAAGGAACCATCTCAGTCATAATATTAAAGCTATTGGCTGAGCATGACCGAATGTATGGCTATCAGATTACCAGGAAGGTGATTGAGCTGACAGAGAATAAGATACAGCTAAGGGAAGGGTCCTTATATCCTGCACTTCACAGGTTAAAGGAAGAAAACCTGGTGGAAACTGAAACCATAAACATTGGTAAAAGGGTAAGAAGATATTATACTCTCACTGAAAAAGGCATCAGTGTAATGAAAGAAAAGATTGCTGAAACTCTCGACTTTACCAGGACAATTGAAAGAATCCTCTCGTAATACATTGAATTAATCAGACCATGAAGAAGCTTAGCAAACAACAAATAAATGAAATAGCTGAAATGATTTCCGGAAGCAGTATTAAATCCAGGGAATTGAAAGAGGATCTGACTGATCACATTTGCTGTCTTATCGAAGACGATATGGAAAAAGGACTCAGTTATGAAGAGGCAAAGAGCAACGCATTAGTGGCTGTATTCCCTGATGGGATCAAAAAAGATCATAAGAAAGATATATGGTTAATTACCCCTAAAAAGCAAAAAAGCATGAAATCAATTCTGTTTATTTTAAGTTATTTAGCCCTGGTCATCATAACCAGCAGCTTTGTGTTCAAAGCTCTGCACTGGCCTGGTGCGGGTACCATGTTGATTGTTGCATGTTCTCTTTTCACTTTTGTTTTCACCCCTGTGTTCTTTATGTACATATACAGGGTAACCCTGTCAAAATTCATATCAAGAAAGTCTATGTATGTATTTGGATTTATTGGTATAATTATACTACTTACAGGGGTGGCATTTAAGGCCTTTCACTGGCCGTATGGCGGCATCCTGCTGGGACTTGGAGTATTAATTATCAGTTTCCTTTTCTTACCTCTTATTTTCCTGGCCTTATACAGGAAATCGGGACATTCAACAACTCTGAAGGACTGGCAAAAGAAACTGTTATACCTGGGAGCATATCTATCAACATCATTTTTCCTGATTGCTGCCTATCTTAAGCTATTGCACTGGCCCGGGTCCGGTACTTTACTGGTCATATCAATTGTAATACTGAATTTTGTTTTTCTTCCCTTGATGTTAATCAGATTAAGTAAGACCACCTTTGCTGATGTCTCCGGGGATTTAGAATAAGACACCAGTTTTAGAGAGCTCTGAACAAAATTTTCAAAATAAATGTAAAAAAGATTTGACATAATGTAAAATATATATATCTTTGTGACGTTAATACTTTACATTAAGACGTATATTATTAACACTATGTCTAATTAACGTTACAAAAATTTGAAATTATGTTATACCATGAAAAGCAAAATTATGTAAACATTTTCAGCGGTTTATTGATTACCGCTGTATTTGCCCTTATTGTATATAACAAGCAAATGGCGGGCATAATAGATCTTACCGGCGATTACCGCTTATGGGGCTACCTGTTGCTAATATTTGTGGGAGTTTCAGTTGTTGCAAGGATTATTATTCAAATAGTCTTTCATATTATCAATGTCATTATTACAAGGGAGGAAGATATTCCAAAG
>JAZBOI010000486.1:0-4604 GCA_036351095.1 Bacteroidales bacterium
CATCCTGTCATCAAATTGTAACAATACATTAATTATTCTTTAACCACAATGATAAATTCCACCCATACTTTTGCACTGTGATCAAATATGATGATATGCAACAAATAAAAATAATTAAAAACTCAAACAAAAAAATGAAAAAAATTCTTATTATCACATTCGCTACTTTACTCGCAGTTATCACAGCCTGTGAAAAGGAATATGCACCTCCTGTACTCACGGCACCGGGTAGCGAAACAATAGAGACTACAAGCTCTGTTGACCTTACATTCAGCTATATTGCAGATGGTGGATTCAAGTCATCATCAGTAACAGCAACAAACGGCAATGCAGTAGTAAAGACCGATGGTGTCAGCGAGGCAACATCAGGTAGTATTGTTGTTAGCTTCACGGCCGGCGCATCTGCAGGAGCAGGTTCCGTAACGCTAAATATTTTTGACACACAGGACCAGACGGCTTCAACAACGGCTGTTATCACTGTATTTGAAGAAGGAGCACCCGAAGTGAGCGCACCTTCCAGCACTGAGGTTGAAGTGATTGATGCAGTTGATATTACTTTCAGCTTTACATCAGAAGGAGGCTACAGCTCCTCATCAGTTTCCACCGAAAAAGGAACAGCAACGGTTAAAACCGAACCTTCCACCGGTGCTACAACAGGCAATGTGGTTGTAACATTCACAGCAGGCAGGGTTACCGGGGCAGGATCTGTTCAGCTTACAATAACTGATGAAAACGGAAAATCAGGATTGGCTACAGCAGTAATGGATGTAATCAATGTGCCCACTATATCAGTTTACGATAATATAGCAGCTGATGAAACATGGGAAACAGGTAAAATCTATATCCTTGAAGGACGTATAGCGGTACTTGACGGTGTTACACTTACCATTGAGCCTGGCGTTATAGTCAAAGGAGAGGCCGGATCAGGATCAAATGCCACAGCACTTTTAATAGCCCGTGGGGGAACACTGCTGGCAGAAGGAACTGCCACTGAGCCTATCATTTTCACAACTATAGCCGACCAGATATTGCCGGGTGAGATTGCAAGCCCCAACATGGACCCAACAACAAATGGCTTATGGGGAGGACTGTTGGTTCTTGGTAAAGCTCCTATTTCTGCTGATGCTCCAGCAGTTCAGATAGAAGGTATCCCGCCATCAGACCTCAATGGCCTTTACGGTGGGGATGTTCCGGCAGACAATTCCGGTATTATAAAATATATATCCATACGTCATGGTGGTGCCAATATCGGCGAAGGAAATGAGATTAACGGTCTCACCCTCGGAGGCGTTGGATCGGGCACTGTTATTGAAAATGTTGAAATAGTGGCAAACCAGGATGATGGTATCGAATGGTTCGGAGGTAAGGTAAATGTTAGCAACGCACTTGTATGGAATACAGGTGATGATGCAATCGATGCCGACCAGTCGTGGGGTGGAACACTTAACAACGCAATTATAGTTAACCCGGGTGATGAGTGTTTCGAACTTGACGGTCCCGAAGGTACCATGAATGACAAATACACCATACTTAATGTATCAGCTTATGCTGGTCCCGACACTGAAGGACTTGTTGATAACGATGATAATACATGGGTCGATATGGATGGTATCTATTTCTTTGGAATGGACGCTGCCATAGGACAGGATTTTGACCAGATACCAGTTGACTTTACCTGCTCATTCACAAATTTCGAGGCTACCATACCTGCAGGTTCTGCTCTGACAGATTTCTTCAAGGATGGCAGTGATGCATTCACCACGGCGGTGGCTGCAGGCCAGAATACAGTGGGTGCTGACGTTACAGCCTTCGAAGGCTGGTCATGGGCAGCAGTATCGGGTTCACTTGGCGACTTCTAAACACTATATAAATAAGCACATCGAAACTCGCAGCATGTTTGCTGCGGGTTTTGATGTAAATAAAAACCAAAATAAATAATAAATAAAATGAATAATCTCCGGGTAATAGTTGTATTGTTTTTCCTGATGCTTTTGTCAACCTTGAGTGCACAGGATGGGATTATCAGAGGTTCTGTATTTGATGAATCAAACGGTGAGGCCATGATTATGGTAACGGTTGCTGCTGAAGGAACGACAAACGGCACATTTACAGACCTAGACGGGAAATTCAATCTCGAAATTGAGCCTGGAACATACAATCTCATATTCTCATTCGTTGGTTATGAGTCACTTACTCTCAGAGACATCAGCGTAAAAGCAGGGGAAGTAAGCCTGCTTAATAACGTAAGCCTCAACCCTTCCACAGTTGAATTGTCAGAGGTTACCGTCACAGCCAGGATGAGCAGGAATACCGAAAATGCACTTATGACCCTCAAGATGCAATCGGCATCAGTCATGGATGGCATTTCAGCAGTTAATTTCAGGAAAATGGGTGATTCGGATGCAGCCTCTTCAATGAAGAGAGTAACAGGTGTGTCAGTGGAAGGTGGCAAATATGTTTATGTTAGAGGCCTGGGTGACCGCTATACCAAAACAATCCTTAACGGTATGGATATACCGGGACTTGACCCGGACCGGAACACCATGCAGCTTGATATCTTTCCTACCAGTATTATCGATAACATAATGGTATATAAGTCGTTCAGGGCCGATATGCCAGCTGACTTCACGGGAGGTGTCATAGACATCTCCATAAAGGATTTTCCCGATCAGAAAAAAGGTTCAATTTTCCTGGGAACGGCTTACAATCCTGATTACCACTTTAACTCCAACTATGTGACTTATCACGGTGGGGAAACTGATTTCCTGGGTTTTGATGATGGCACGCGTGCTATTCCAGCCACAGATAACCTGCCTTTTTTTGTCAATGCCCTGTCAGACCCCGATGGTGAAGAGGCAGCCAGGTTCAGGCAGGTGCTTGAAGGCTTTAACCCCACCATGTCGGCAATAAGGCAGAACAGCCTGATGGATTATAATTTTGGTGCTTCTTTCGGGAACCAGGCAGCCCTGAAAAAAGTAACCCTTGGCTATAACCTTGGTTTCTCCTATAAAAATTCAACGGAATATTATAAGAATGCCGAATATGGAAGGTATGGTCTACCGGCAAACCCGGATATAAGCGAGATGGAAGTGAGGGAATTCCAGATTGGAGACTATGGTTCAAACAGTGTACTGATGAGCGGGCTGGCAGGTTTTGCTTTAAAAACCACAAGGTCAAAATTCAGGTTAAACATTATCCATATGCAGAATGGTGTATCCCGGGCGGGTATCTTTGATTACGAAGGATCAGACCAGGGATCAATATTCTCAGGGAAGCAGCAAAACCTTGAATATAACCAGCGCTCACTCACAAATATCCTTTTAGATGGTAAACATACCTTCATTGGCAAGGGCCTGGATATAGTATGGAAGATATCTCCGACACTGTCTACAATAAGTGATCCGGATGCGAGGTTCGTAAGATATGTGACAGATAACGGGACATATGAAATAAACACCGAAGGGGGCTTCCCCGAAAGAATATGGAGGGACCTTTCAGAAAAAAACCTGTCCGGTGTATTGCATATTACAAAGAAATTTAATTTCAGGGGCGAGGATGCTAAACTGAACTTCGGCGGAGCCTATACATACAAGGAACGTGATTTTGTCATACGCAAATTTGCCCTTAACGTTCGCAATGTACCCCTGACAGGAAATCCCGATGAGCTTTTCAGACCTGAAAACCTTTGGCCTCTTAATGGAACTGAAATAACAAGGGGAACAACATATGAAGCACACTTCGTACCCGACAACCCAAACAAGTTCAATTCATCTGTCAATAACATCGCTGCTTATGTGTCAACCGAATTCAGCCCCTTCAGAAATTTCAAGGCTGTGCTCGGACTAAGGGCTGAAAAGTTTACCCAGTACTACACGGGACAGGATCAGCTGGGACTAAATGTCCTGGATAATGATGAAGTGATGGACTACCTGGACCTCTTCCCATCCATTAACTTTGTATACGCCCTGTCTGATGGTCAGAATCTGCGCCTGGCCTATGCAAGAACAACTGCGCGACCCTCATTCAAAGAAATGTCCTTTGCCGAAATAGCCGACCCATTGAGTGGACGTACCTTCGTTGGGGGAATGTTCCGAGATGCCGATGAGGTACTGGGCGTGGAATACTGGGACGGTAATCTGAGAAGTTCGTACATACATAACTTTGACCTCAGGTGGGAATATTACCACGGGCTCGGCCAGATGGTATCAGTCAGCGCTTTCTATAAAAAATTCATAGACCCGATAGAAATTGTCCAGTACGCTTCTGTCACAGGCTCATTCCAGCCCAGGAACGTTGGCAACGGTGAGGTTATGGGACTCGAGTTTGAAGTAAGGCAGGGACTGGATATTTTCTCAGATCAGCTTGATGATTTCAGCGTAATTTCAAATATTTCAGTAACTCAGTCAACAATCCAGTTGAGCAGAACAGAATACCTCTCAAGGATTGAAAATGCACGCACAGGCCAGACTATTGAAAATGATCGCGTTATGGCAGGGCAGGCACCCTACATAATAAACGCGGGAGCATCCTATAACGGAGGTGAGAAAGGCTTCTGGAATGGCTTTGAGGCAGGTTTATACTACAATGTCCAGGGTATTACACTA
>JAZBOI010000487.1:0-2173 GCA_036351095.1 Bacteroidales bacterium
AGCATTGTAGATATTCGGATGATCATCACGGAATTTCTCCACCCTGTATTCGATCTTTATTCCTTTTTCCTCGCAGATTTTTTCTGCCGCGGTCATTTTCTCATCCCGCATATCCATCCCCAGTAAGCCGGCTGCCAGGCCCATGGCCGATCCCTGTTCGCGGTAGATGGTGGCCAGTGATCCCCGTGGGTCGAAGGTAAAACGGGCATATGCGGGTTCTTCACCCAGTAAGGTACGACCGATAGTGGCTATACGCACAGCTGCAGCAGTATGCGAGCTGCTGGGTCCGCGCATCACCGGACCGAGGACATTATTAAATATGGAAGGAGCTATAGTCATTGTTTTTTATATTAAGTCAGTTTCCGAAGAACATGTTTACCGAAGCAGGCCATCCTGACCGGAGCAGGCCATATTGACCAAAGCAGGCCATACTGACCGGAGCAGGCCATATTGACCTTCCCCTGGCTGCCTGTCAAAAATGAAGCTCTTTTTCAGTAGCCTCTGCCAGGACAAATTTACACTTTTCCCCGAGTAAAATCACCTGTGCTCCATACGGCCTTTACTCGCAAGAGGTACAGAGAGTCCCGGCAATAAATAAAGCATAATAATAAGCACAGGCACCATTTACTGCAAACAGTCAGAGAAAGGAGAAATCGTAGCAGCTTACAGGGGACTGAGGCAGTACATGATGAGTCTGCGTACTCATTTCAAAAACAAGTATCCTGATTACTCCACATCCGGTAGCATCTATTACGGATACATGGACATGACATATTTCCCCCTGTTTCCTGAGGCTCGATGAGCTCCGAACCGAAGCGCGGCACCCCGGTTGGCGTGTCAGGCTTTTTGAATATCCCTGCTGTAACCTGAGCTCTATTTAATAAGATAGTTTAACTTTATACAACAAACGTGAAGGCAGTATGAGCGATGAGCAATAAGCTTTTATATAATAGAGCATTCAGGATGAACAGAAAGTTAATCCTTTTTATTTGCCTTGTATTCAACCTTGGATTCATCGCGAAGGCACAACCTTATTGTGATTTTATTAAAAAGGTCCGTGAGTATCAGAATTCAATTAAAGTAAATGAACATTCTGGAGATGAGTATCAAATGCCTGAAGTTGATACAACAAGTTTTGACATTAATGTTTATATGAGTTTGTTTGATAAACTAAAATTAAAGGCAGGGAAGAAAGTGTTTTTAGTAAATCGTTATAGTAAAGATTCAGGTAAACCTGTATTATGTGTGCAGGATAGTACATTTAATATGGATAAGTTCGTTGATGAAATAACCACAAAACGCTTCCGCCATATTGACTCCTTAGTTGAGCAGCTGAAGTCTGAATTTCTAAATAAAAATTATCCGGAAGAAAAGATTAACGTGCTGGAAAGATTTAGGGAGTTTCAAAAAAAATCATTTACCAGGAACTCGGCACTAATACAATACGCAATTGACTCATCAAGAAGGGTTTGTAACAATTTAATTCCTGAAGATACTCCCACTGGCTATCTTCAATACTTGTTTTTTAACCAGATGGGAGAACAGTTCGCACTTTTTTGGCATGCACATTCTTTGGAGAAAACGGTTCTTTGTGACAAAGAGGATGTTAAATACTTTTTAAGCCACTACAATGAAAGGAAAGTTTACTTTGAATACGAAGAAAATGAAATTCGTGAATTACTAAATATAGATATTTCCCCGGTTGTTGAATTAGACTCAACAAATTGCTCAATAGTATGGTATGAAATACATACTCATAAAGGAATATATAAGAATACATACACAATTGAACGGACATATCCCTTTAGGGTAAAGAGTGAAGCAAGTGAAAAAATTGCAACTATTTCTACATTGTTTTTTTATTAAAATCAAATAGGGACGATTGTCCTGAAAAATGCCAGTTGCTAACACGGACTGTATGGTTAATTATCCCGCTATGCTTGCGAGCTCAGCAGGTAAGCCTGTTCCGGTTGCTAGCCCTGCTCACGAGCTCGAATGGGGAGACTATGGGTGTTTCTTGTGGGATGTGGCAGATTCGAACTGCCGACCCCTTGCCTGTCAAGCAAGTGCTCTAAACCAACTGAGCTAACACCCCGGTATTTTCCTATGCGCCTGTCTAGTGCCGCCTACTACGGCCACGGCTTCAAAAATAATAATTTTTTTAATACACATG
>JAZBOI010000488.1:0-2561 GCA_036351095.1 Bacteroidales bacterium
GAACCCGGCGGAATTTTTCAGGATGGTTCCCTCCGGCCGGTTTCAGGGGCGATATGCATTTTCTAACATATTGATATATGTCATTTTATGCCCTATATTTGAGCTTTAACTTGTAGTGGTTAAATTGTCAGATGAATAATATTAATCAATAAGTGATAACAAATGGATATACAGGCAATTAAAGAAAAGCACAAATTGCTTAAGGAATTTTCCTACGACTGGGTTCCGCTGGATAAGGGCTATACCGATAAGATTCTTTATGTAAATGTTGGTACTAAAGAGATCAGGGAAAGGGACGTCCCGAACGAAATGAAAGAGAAATTCATAGGAGGTAAAGGCTATGGTTTAAGACTTCTCTGGGACGCCACGGAACCACGAACACCCTGGGATGATCCTGATAATGAAATAATTATATCTTCCGGACCTATCGGTGGTATAACCCAGTATTCCGGGACAGGGAAATCCCTGGTTGTTTCCATATCACCACAGACCGATTCTGTCATGGACAGTAATGTGGGTGGCTTTTTTGGCCCCTTTCTTAAGTTTGCCGGTTACGATGCACTGGAATTGCAGGGCAAAGCTGAAAATGACATTATTATTTATATAGATGGCATCAATCACAAAATCGAGATTTTTGAAGCCCCCGGGGAGGCTCTCGACAGCCATGTGCTGGCGGAACAACTTACAGAGATGTATGCTGATGATGAGAGGGACAAGAAAAATGTTGCCGTTGTATCCAGTGGAAGCGCTGCTGATAATTCTCTTATTGGAATGCTCAATTTCAGTTTCTATGATCCCAAAAGAAAAGCTGTCAGAATGAAACAGGCCGGAAGGGGTGGTATAGGAACAGTCTTCCGTGATAAAAAGATTAAGGCTCTGGTATGCAAGGTGCCGGGTGTTAAAGGAAACCTGAATAATGTAGTTGACCTGCAGGCCATTATGGAGAGAGGTAAGCGTTTTAACCGTGAAATGCGTGAACTGGATCATGAACAGGCACAAATGAGGGAGGTGGGTACCGCCCATCTGATAGAAATTATGAATGATCATGATCTGCTGCCTACAAATAACTACAAATTCGGGAGTCATCCGGATGCCATAAAGATTCACTCTGATGAATGGAAAAAAATATTTACACAGGGAATACCTGACGGGTGCTGGATAGGCTGTAATATGTCATGCTCAAAAGGTGCTGATGATTATCTTGTACGTACCGGTCCCTATAAAGGACAAAAAGTAATTGTTGACGGACCTGAATATGAGAACGCAGGAGGCCTTGGCTCCAATTGCGGTATTTTCAACACCGATTATATACTGGAAGCCAATTTCTATTGTGATACCTACGGTATTTGTACAATTACATGGGGTACACTTCTTGCTTTCATTATGGAATGTTACGAGAATGGTATCCTTAACGAGGAAAGAACAGGTGGATTGAAGCTTAATTTCGGGAATGCTGATTCAGCAATGGAACTAATGCATATGCTGAGCCGTGGAGAAGGCTTTGGCAGAATTGCCGGAATGGGTGTAAGGAAAATGAAAAAGTTGTTTGCGGAAAAGGGCTGGGGCGATCCCGATTTCCTAGAGGATATAGGGATGGAAAACAAGGGACTGGAATATTCTGAATATATCTCCAAGGAATCACTTGCGCAGCAGGGTGGTTTTGCAATGACTAACAAGGGTCCCCAGCACGATGAGGCATGGCTTATTTTTATGGATATGGTCAATAACCAGATACCCACCTTCGAGGATAAGGCTGAAGCCCTCCATTATTTCCCAATGTTCCGTACATGGTTCGGGCTTGTGGGATTGTGCAAACTACCATGGAACGATGTTGAACCCGAGAATAATGCCGAAACGGATGAGCCTGCCAAAGTACCCGAACATGTTGATAATTACGTAACAATATATAAGGCTGTTACGGGCAGGGAATTTGACAGGCACCGTATGATAGAGGACTCTGAAAGGGTATATAATTTCCAGCGTATATTTAACCTCAGAAGGGGTTATGGTACGCGCGAACACGACCGGCAGCCTTATCGTGCAGCAGGACCGGTGACAGTTGAGGAATATGAATCAAGGGCAGAAAGATATGATAAGCAGATGAAGGAACTGATAGGTGTTGACCCCGAAGGCAAGTCAGTTGAGGAAAAGATCGCAATCACCCGTAAATACAGGGAAAAACGCTACGAAGACCTGCTGGATGCCGTTTATAAAAGAAGGGGATGGAACAAAAATGGTGTTCCCAAAATTGAATTCCTTAAAAAGATCAGTATGGACCTGCCGGAATTAATAGAAGTGGTAAAGGATCACCAGTAAGAGTATTCAGCTTTTAGGATATAAATATGGAAACCGTCTCATAACTAAATTTGGGACGGTTTCTTACACTTTACAGGCTGCCTCTGGGGCAGCCTTTTCTATACCCCTAAAGAAGCACCTTCCCGGTCCAGTTTAGTCAGCAGAAGCACCTGTCCCACATCGGCTGATTTATGTATTTGTTTTCGTTATGCAAAAAATTTATATTCGCTCCCTGTTAATCCTTATACCTGATGTTATGAAAAAAC
>JAZBOI010000489.1:0-14347 GCA_036351095.1 Bacteroidales bacterium
AAGATCCGTAATGAATTTGACGGGTATGAAGGCTGGCTTGATGCCGACCATCACCTTTACTTTGAAGCAGGAGAAAGGGACATGGTTAAGATTCTTTCAGAGCGGACTGTCTTCACAGTTAACAATGCCGAGAAAATAAGCCTGGAAGCGGGATCTGAAATATATAATTTCAGGGAGGAAGAAAATGCCTTTGTTATAAACGGAAAACAATATGCAGCCGAAGGCAAAGTGAATCTTTGCCCCGTGGATGAGTCGGCAGGACAGACAGCAAGGCGCTTTCTGAACTGTCCCTACCTCTGGGGAGGAAGAACAGAAGGCGGCATGGATTGCTCGGGACTGACACAGCTGGTGTACAAGATTCATGGTCACAGCCTGCCTCGCGACAGCTTCAGACAGGCAGAGCAGGGTAAGACTGTCAGTTTTATTGAAGAGGCTGTTGAAGGCGACCTGGTATTTTTTGACAACGAGAGGGGTAATATTACGCACGTGGGGCTGATACTGGAAAAAGGATACGTAATACATTGCTCCGGAAAGGTCAGGATAGACCGTATCGACCACCAGGGGATCTACCTTGAGGACTCAAAACGCTACACACACAGGCTCAGAACAATAAAGAGATTAATAAATAAAGATTGACTGCACCGGACCCGGTGAGCACAAGCTGTCCGGGGCAATCACAGGTTACACCGGAGATGCTCATCTGATCATCTCATAACATACAGAGTGATGAAAGAGGAATTGATGCCAATAATAGTCGTTATTGTTGTTCTCGTTGTGATATACCTGGTGATGAGGATCATTAACAACAGGATGAAGAAACGTGTCAACAAATCAGATTATCACAGGAGGAGACGATTATAACTTTGCAAGAACGGTGTCGACAATCGCCTCTTCCCTCTTTTCCGACTGTGCATTAAGTTCAGCTGCCCGTGCTTTGATTTCCTTACCGAACTCTTTATCTTCCAGTCCGTCCGTATTGACACAAACATTAAGATAGGCCCCCTTGATACATGAGCGTACGGCCAGTGCTCCCACACCGGCATCAGTAACTGAATTGGGGTTCCCTTCCCTGACCATCTCTTCTATCACTTCGTAAGCCTCAAAGGCGATCTCCATAACCCTGAAAGGAACAAGAATGGCATTTTTTGTGGCTTCCTCAATTGCTTCCTTCCTGTCCTTCTTTTCCTCTTCACTTTTCGCAGGCATCCTGAAAGCCTGCATTATCATGTTAAAGGCACTTGTATCTTCATCAACAAGCTTCAACAGCTCCTCCTGTACCAGCTTACCCCTCTCTGCCCATTCCGAAAATTCTTCCCATCGTTCATCCCATCCCCTTTTGTGGGATGATATATTTGCAACCATTGAAGCCAGTGCAGAACCGAGTGCACCCATATAGGCCGAGACGGAGCCACCCCCGGGAGCAACCGATTCTGAAGCCGTCTCATTCATGAAGGATTCAAGACTGAGTGAAACAAGTTTTTTTGCCTCTTTGTCCCTGATCCTGTATTCAATTATCTTTTCGTCAGGCCTGAACTCTCCCAGCTCATCCAGTCCCATTGATTTAACGGCAATCTTGATAAGCTCGCTGTCGGGCACACCTGTTGACCTTTTCTGCTTTCTCAGGAAATACTTCCCTGCATCCAGCATTGCGGAAAGGGGTATAAGCCCTACCAGTTCAGACCCTGTAACCCTCAGTCCCCTTGACCCGGCACTTCTGCATACTTCATCAAAGGCAATATGAACAGGTGTCACGGAGATATTGGTGAGATTCATTGATATCTGTGCTATACCGTATTCTTCAATATACCAGCCTATAGCCTTCACTTCCTTAAGGCTGCCCGGTATCATAACAGGGTTGCCCTGCTTGTCCCTGACTATTTTTCCTGTCAGCGGGTTCCCTTCCCTCTTTGCACGGCCTCTCTCCCTCACATCAAAGGCAACAGCATTGGCCCTCCTTGTTGATGTTGTATTGAGGTTAATATTATAGGCCACAAGAAAATCCCTCGCTCCCACTGCCGTGGCACCTGTCTGTGCGTTAAAAACTGCGGGACCATGATCGGGCTTCCAGGCCGGATCGGCAAGTTTCTTCTTCAGTCCTTCATATTCACCGGCGCGGCAGTTAGCCAGGTTCTTACGCTCATTGCTATAGGCTGCGTTCTCATAGCAGTAAACCGGGATCTCCAGTTCAGTTCCTATCCTCTCCGCCAGCTTCCTGGCATATTTCACCGTTTCATCCATCGTTATTCCCGATACCGGCACCAGGGGGCAAACATCGGTGGCCCCCATCCTGGGGTGTGCACCCCTGTGCTTTGACATATCTATCTCCCCGGCAGCCGTTTTAACTGCCCTGAAAGCTGCTTCAATAACCTCATCGGGCGGACCAACAAAGGTGACAACCGTCCTGTTGGTATCCTTTCCCGGGTCCACATCGAGCAGGCTGACACCTTCAACAGATTCAATAGCATCCGTAATTTTCCGTATAAGCGTCATATCCCTTCCTTCACTGAAGTTTGGTACGCATTCTATAATTTGTCCAGACATGTTTTTTATGTTTAGCTATTTGTTTTAAAGCACTGCTGACCCTTCCGGTCAATCAATAATATATCCATTAAGTATAACCCTGTCCACGAGTTTACTGCCATAGGCATAGGGCATAAACTCAAAAGATGGTATTTCTTTTGTAATATAGACATTGGCCACCTTACCCCTGCAAATGGATCCGTGGCTGTCTGAGAGCCCCATGGCATAAGCCCCGTTAATGGTTGCAGCGTTTAAGGCTTCCTCCGGCAGCATCCTGAGTTTAATACAGGCCAGTGACATGATGAATTTCATATCACCTGAAGGGGATGAGCCCGGGTTGTAATCCGAGGCAAGGGCCAGCGGCAGGCCGCTTTCCATCATTTTCCTGGCAGGAGGATCATCCATCCCCAGGAAGAAAGACGCACCGGGCAGCAGGGTTGGCATTGTTTCACTGTTCTTTAATGCCTCAATTTCATCCCTGCCCGTAAATTCAAGGTGATCAACCGAAAGAGCCTCATACCTTGTGCCAACCTGTATCCCGCCTGAATAGGCAAGCTCATTGGCATGTATCTTTGGACGCAAACCGTACTTTATCCCTGCCATAAGAATGCGCTCGGTCTGGTCAACCGTAAAAAAGCCCTTATCACAGAAAACATCAATAAAATCAGCCAGGTTCTCAGACGCAACAGCCGGTATCATTTCATTTATCACCAGCTCCACATAGCCTTCCTGGTCTGACCTGTATTCTGCCGGCACTGCATGTGCACCCAGGAAAGTGGCTTTAACTGTCAGAGGTGTATTATCCTTTATACGCTTTATAACCCTCAGCATTTTAAGCTCAGCTTCTGTTGTGAGGCCATACCCGCTCTTTACCTCAACAGCACCCGTTCCAAAGGATATGATCTCCTCTACCCTCACCATTGATTGTTCGTAAAGTTCATCCTCGCTTGTTTGCTGCAGCAGGCCCGAAGAATTAAGTATGCCCCCTCCCCTCCTGGCAATCTCTTCGTATGAGAGTCCCCGTATCTTATCCCTGTATTCCATTTCCCGGCTGCCGGCATAAACAAGGTGTGTATGTGAATCGCAATAAGAAGGCAGAACAAATCTTCCTTCCGCATCAATTATCTCTGCGCCCTGTTTATCACCAGGGTAATCATCCATCTCACCATATGAATGAATATAACCGTCCTTTAGGTGCAGCCAGGCCCCGGTGATTGTCCTGAGCTCAGACATTTCATCTCCAGCCCTGTAGCTAACAGGCTCATCTTCAACCTGTACAAGGCCCTTAATGTTTTTTATCAGAATCTCCATCAAATTTGCTTTTGGGAACAGCTAAGTTAACAATATTTTTTTTCTTATTTTTGGGCATTACTAACTAACTAAGCCCTTACCCGATGAAAAGAACCCTTACCTCCTTGCTGGTCCTGGTGATCAGTTTATATGCTTTTTCACAGGAAGAAAAAATCAAAACCGGCTGGAATTTCGGAGCCCTGCCGGCTATAACCTACAGCACCGACCTGGGCTTCCAGTATGGAGCCGTCGTCAATCTTTTTGACTATGGTGACGGATCAGGATATCCTGTCTATAATCAAAAGTTTTATATTGAAGTTTCAAGATTCACCAAAGGAAGCAGTATTTACCGCCTGATGTATGAGACCAAAACACTGGTACCGGGTATCAGCATCACATCCGACCTGGCTTACCTGACCGACCAGGCATATGATTTCTACGGTTTCAACGGTTACGATGCTGTATATAATTCTGAGTGGACTGACAGTGACCTGGGTCCTGATACCTATAAATCACGCCTCTTCTATAATACCGACCGTAAACTCTTCAGGTTCAAGAATGATGTAAAAGGCAGGCTGGCAGGTGAACACTTTCAGTGGAATGCCGGGCTGGAGCTCAAAAATTTCCAGTTTGGACCGGTCAATATTGATAAGCTGAACGAAGGTAAGGATGAAGAGGAACAATTGCCTGACATACCCGGTCTCTACGAAAGGTATATCGACTGGGGCCTGATAGGGGAAGATGAGGCATCGGGTGGATTCATTACAACCCTGAAAGCAGGGATAACATACGATACAAGGGATTTTGAAGCAAATCCAATGAAGGGTATATGGTTTGAAACAGGTGTTGAAGCATCTCCCTCCTTTATCAGTGATGCCGGCTTTGCAAAGTTTTTTGCAATATTCAGGCAGTATTTCACTATTGTTCCCGAAGACCTGTCCTTTGCCTACAGGCTGGGCTACCAGACAACCATTGCCGGGGATGTGCCATGGTACCATCAGAACCAGATCATCACCTCCGTGCTGGCTGGCACCACCTCTGAAGGACTGGGTGGCAGTAAGAACGTGAGGGGTGTACTGAGAAACAGGATAGTCGGTGACGGGCTTTTTTACGCCAATGCCGAGTTCAGGTGGAAAGCCGTAAGGTTCAGCCTTATTAACCAGAATTTTTACCTTGGCTTTGTCGCATTCAGCGATTTTGGTATGGTCACCAGTAAGGTGGATATCGAAATTCCTGCCCAGGAAGAAATGATCGGAGGCGACAGCGTAGGAGACTATTTTGATCCGGGAAGTGAGAAAATGCATATAAGTGCCGGGGGTGGACTGCGCCTTGTCATGAATGAAAACTTTATTGTCTCGGCCGACCTGGGTAAAGCTTTAAATGAACAGGACGGGAATATAGGCTTCTATATAGGACTCAATTACCTGTTTTAAGATCAGGGCAGCAGCCCGCCCAGTGTAATACCGATATAGTTACCTATTGCGTAGCCTATAACACCTACGGTCAGGCCTGTTATTATTATCTCCTTGTTTTTTAGCGCCCCTGCCACAACCGGCACAAAAGGAGGTGAATAAACCAGGGCCGTTGTGGTTATAAGAAAATCATCGACATTGACCCTGAATATAGCTGACAGCAGAAGGTGTAAGATCAGGGAGCCAAAGACTACAAAGGCCACAAAGAGTACAATATTCACATATTCAATTGTGAAAAACCTGCTCAAATCAGCCATTGAAGAAACAACAAAGGAAAAAATGAGTATCAGGTACATCCCTGCCTGGAAAGAATTGTCAATCCTGTTTATTGCAGGCACCAGTGAAGCAAGTATGCCCAGGGTTGTCACCCCCAGTATTGCTATCATCATCTGTGATTCGGCCGGGCCAAGCATGCTCAGGCCACCTGCTATGGCAAAGATCAGGATGCCCACGCCCAGCGATTTCATAATATTCATGAAAGCACCCTTCGAGACCAGCCTGCTGTAATCTTCCACACTCTCAGCCTCCTGCGCAAGCTTATCAGGATCAAGATCAGTACCCTTATGTTTGAATGCCGGCAGAAAAAGGCTGAACAGGCGTGGTGCAAGTGTGATAAGGAATATAATTACAATTGCCCCAATGACAAGGTCACTGGTGTGGGTCATGAGAAATAATTCATTATCGACATTAAGAGCAGCCTTGATGGAAGCCACATTGGGCGTTCCTCCCGTATATATCCCAACCAGCATGCCAGCCACCTTGCCGCTGTCATGCACGGAATCCCTGAAAATAAAATAACCCGCAATTACCACTATCACAACAGATACCAGTGCAAGTACCATGGAAAGAAAACCTGTACCCGCGTACCTGATCCACTTGCGTATCTTTAAGGAAAATAACAGCAGCGGAAGGGCAAGCGGGATAACAATGGTCATTATCATATCCTGCATCCCTGCAAGCTGGTTGGCAAAGCGGTCATCCTCATCCAGTGCCCCTTCTTCTATAAGCACATTGAACTCGGCTGCCGGTATATTGGCCCTGCCCTGCTTATGCATAATGTAATCATCACTACCGTGAGGCAGTACGCCTATGTTTCCGAATAAGAGTCCAAAGGCATATGCAAGTACAATGGTCCCGAACTTATTAAAGACGGACCACCTGCGGCAGATAAATATGACAAAAACGGGAAAGACAAGGTAAAAGACTACGAGAAGTATAATCTTGATCATGATCCGGTTTTGCTGGTTTGTAAGCAAATATAGAAAATCAAATTATACTTAATCGCAGTCTTCGAAACTTTTCTGGTACTGCTCTATGGCCCTCTGGCTCATACCCATGCTTGAAAAGCCGCCATCGTGATAGAGGTTCTGCATTGTAACCTTCCTGGTAAGATCCGAGAAAAGGAGAATAATATAATCGGCAGCTTCTTCAGCTGTGGCATTACCAAGGGGAGACATCCTGTCAGAAAAGTCCATCAGGGAGTCTATACCGCTCACTCCACTTCCGGCCGTTGTGGGGGTGGGTGATTGCGACACCGTGTTGACCCTCACCTTCCTGTCGCGGCCATATACATAACCAAAGCTCCTGGCTATCGATTCAAGCAGGGCTTTTGCATCACCCATGTCGTTGTAGCCTGCCAGGGTTCGTTGAGCTGCGACATAGGTAAGTGCTACCACGGAGCCCCATTCATTTATCGCATCCATATGGTAGGCCGTCTGCAGTATCTTGTGAAAGCTGAGTGCTGAGATGTCCAGGGTCTTCCCGAAGTTAGGGTAATTGATATCAGTATAGGGTATCCCCTTTCTTACATTGGGCGACATTCCTATTGAGTGCAGGACAAAATCAATCTTGCCGCCGAAATGCTTTAAGCTTTTATCGAACAAGCTTTTAAGATCTTCCGTACCGGTAGCATCGGCTTCAATAACCAGGCTGCCTGTCTTTTTGGCAAGCTCATCGATAGTCCCCATCCTTATTGCCACCCCGGTATTTGAAAGAACGAATTGAGCGCCCTGCTCATTTGCCTTTTCAGCAACTTTCCATGCAATAGATTTATCATTCAGAGCACCGAAAATGATACCTTTTTTGCCACTTAATAAATTTTGTGCCATTGTTTTGGTTTTAAGGAAATAATTAAAGCTGACTGCTGTTACTGCAAATTCGCAGGAAGGGTCAATCAGCCGGCCGGGCTTTGCTCAGGCACTTTCAATAAGTTCACGAGCGTTATCGAGTGCTGCCTGGGTAATTTCATTCCCGCTGAGGAGCCGGGCCACTTCAGTTAATCTTTCTTTTTCGTTTAACAATTTTATACGCGTAATTGTTGAGTCGCCATCTTCCTGCTTATAGACATGGTAATGCATTGTCCCATGTGCAGCAACCTGGGGAAGATGTGTAATATTTATCACCTGCATCCTCTTTCCCATTGATGCCAGTATGTTCCCAACCTTTGTAGCAACATCGCCGGAAACGCCGGAATCTATTTCATCGAAAAAGATCGTGGGCAGACTCTCATTGTCGGTAAGGAGTGATTTGAGGCTTAGCATCACCCTCGACAGCTCTCCTCCTGAAGCCACTTTGGCGATATTCTCAGGAAGCACCTGTTTATTTGCTGAGAAAAGAAACTCTGCATGATCCCTGCCATACTCTGAAAAATTGCTTTCCTGGATCATTTTAATCTCAAAACGACCGTTCGGGATGCCCAGCTGGACGAGCAGGCTCCTCATTTTCTCTTCAATTGAAGGGATATTGAAACTCCTGTTTTCAGTGATCTTATTGGCAAGGTCATTCAACCTTGTACGCCTTTTATCAAGCATCCCTGCAAGCTCTGTTAGTCGCTCATCGCTGGTTTCGATACCCGTTACGGCACTTCTTATCTCCTCCCTTATCTCTATAAGTGATTTAACGTCATCGGCCCTGTGCTTCTGCATTAATGAATTAAGAATATCCAGTCGTTCCGTAACGGTCTCCAGTCTTGACGGGTCATTTTCAATGCCAAAGGCCCTGCTGTTTAATTCGTTACCAACATCGTTGAGCTCAATAATGGTACTCTCTATTCTCTGGATAAGAGTCTCAGCAGCAGGGTAAAATGTCACTATCTTTTCAAGCAGTCTTCGTACTTCATTAAGATGGTTAAGCGCAGAATATTCATCGCCGCTTATCAGGTTGGATGAGTTGACGAGGGCTTCATTTATTTCCCCTGCATGAGTAAGCAATTCCTGTTCACTTTCAAGTTCTTTTTCCTCTCCTTCCTGCAGGCGCGCATCATCGAGCTGCCTGAGCTGAAAAGAATAGTAATCCAGATCTGCCATCCTCTTATCCCTGTCGCCCGACAAAGTGCGATATTCCCATTCAAGCCTCTTATATTCATCATATACTGACCTGTAGTCATCGAGTAATTTGTCATGGTTGGCAAAGGAGTCAATCAGGCTCAACTGAAACTGTTTGGATCCAAGTAAAAGACTTTCATGCTGTGAGTGGATATCGATAAGCCAGTCGGCCAGCTCCTTCATGATATCGAGGTTAACGGGGGTATCATTTATAAAGGCCCTGGACCTTCCGTTTGGTGTTACCTCACGGCGTAATATAAGCGGATCAGCACTGTCAATGTCTCTTTCCCTTAAGAAATTACTTATGGCTTCATTTTCAATATTGAAAAATCCTTCCACCACACATTTGTCGGACTTATCCAGCAAAGTTGAGGAATCAGCCCTGTTACCCAGTATAAGGGATAAAGCACCCAGAATAATAGACTTACCGGCTCCTGTTTCGCCTGTTAATACCGTAAAGCCTCCATCGAAATTAATTTCGAGTTCTTTAATAAGGGCATAATTGCGGACAAGCAGTTTTTTGAGCATGGTTGAGTTGTTTATTGCTGTATCTTTTCATAGTCTGACTTATTGGCCGGATCAATTTCAGCAAGTATCTGTACCGCCCTGCTCTTTTCTTCCGGGAAGGCATCACTGAAGACATTAATAAGTTCATCCTTCTTGGCTTCCATTACGATAGTCATATAGTACATGAAAGGATCGGGCCTTTTCCTGTAAACATCCTGCAGTAGTCTCAATGTTTCAATCATACCGCTCCTTGCTTCAGTGACACTCGATTCCAGCCTGTCAAGACCGTCAATGTGATACCTGTAGATAAAATCCCTTACGTTTGAATATTCCCTGTTGAGAACATTGTTCACAAGCCAGTACCTGTTCCTGTTCCTTGATCCGTCATAGGGTTTCCATCCCGGTTCTGGCGCATTCTGGGCATTATTCACTATCCGCTCACATATCTCAAACATTTCAGTCCCGCCCCTGGGTGAAAATGAATCATAATCAAAACCCAGAATAAGATAGGCATAATAGCTCAATAGTGACACAAGGTTTGACCTGTGCATTGTGAGATCAAATTCAAGAGGCTGAAATTCAACATACCTGAACTGGATATTGTTATCCACAAAATTGAGCATTGTTGTATTATAGGTGGTATTGTAAACCGGCCTTCTTGATATAATCTGCAGAGTGCCCCTGAATTCATCGGCAGACAGCTGTTCGGTAAGGTTAAAAATAATACTGCAATCTATTCGCTCACCGTAACTGTAGACATGATTGGTCCACACTGTATTGTTCATGAACTCATAAATAGCCCTCTGCATGGTCTGAAAAACCTGCCTGTTTGATCCCTGTATTCTCTGGGCTGAAACCTGGACGCTGCAATTCAGTTCCTGGGAGTTCACATGTACAACAGAAAGAAAGAAAATAGCTATAGTAAGACCCTGTATTTTTTTCAGCAAATTCATATCATAACAAAATTACAACATTGTCTCAATCTTATCCAGGATATCCGCAGCAACACCGGCTTTTGATTTTAACTCAAATTTCTCAACAATATTGTTCTTATCAATAAATGTAACTTTGTTTGTATCAGTCCTGAATCCTGAACCTTCATCTCTCAGTGAATTAAGTACAATAAAATCAAGGTTTTTCCTTTCCAGTTTATCCCTGGCATTTGTCTGTTCATTGTCCGTTTCAAGCGCAAAGCCTGCCAGTATCTGGTTTTCTTTCTTGACTTTCCCAAGTTCAGCAGCAATATCAAGCGTAGGTTTAAGCCTGATCAGAAGCTCGTCGTCTTTCTTCTTTATTTTCGATCCTGAAACAGATTCAGGTGTATAGTCAGCTACAGCAGCAGCAAGGATGGCAATGTCACACTTATCGAAATATTTTCGCGATTCGCCGGCCATCTCTTCTGCAGAAAGCACATGTATAATTTTAATATTCTGATTGTGAGGCATTATATCAACTGGTCCAAGAACAAGTATTACCTGTGCCCCTCTCTCGGAGGCTTCATCAGCAATGGCAATTCCCATTTTACCGGATGAATAATTACCAATAAAGCGCACTGGATCAATTTTTTCGTGTGTGGGCCCGGCATTAACCAGGATTGTTTTTCCCTTTAACGGGGACTTTTTTTTTTAAGGAAATCGCTGATTACCTTCACAATTTCTTCCGGTTCGGCCATGCGACCCTTTCCTTCCAGTCCGCTGGCAAGCTCCCCGGTGCCTGGCTGTATTACTTTGACATTTCTTTCTTCCAGCTTCCCGATATTATCGGAAGTTGCAACATGCTCCAGCATATCAACATCCATTGAGGGAGCAATAAAGACCTGGCCTCGTGCCGACAGGTAGGTTGTTAGCAGGAGGTTATCCGCAATCCCCGAGGCCATTTTTGCAATGGTGTTGGCTGTTGCCGGGGCAATAAGAAAAATATCAGCCCATATTCCGAGATCGATATGACTGTTCCAGCTTCCGCTTTCAGTATCGAAAGCTTCGGTCAGAACGGGATGCTTTGAAAGGGTTGCCATTGTCAGGGGTGTAATGAAATCCCTCGCTGAAGGAGTCATGACGACCCTGACCTCAGCTCCTGCCTTAACAAGCAGGCGAACAATATTAGCCGCCTTATAGGCCGCTATACCCCCGGTAATTCCGAGCAGTATTTTCTTCCCATTCAGCATTTAACTATTCCGGTTTACTAATATCCTGGTCGGGCTTGCGATAATATATTTTATCCCTGTCAAACTCCTGCAACGCTATCAGAGTTGGTTTCGGGAGCCTTTCATAGAATTTGGAAATTTCAATCTGCTCACGGTTCTCAAAAACCTCTTCTAGATTATCTGTATATGAAGCAAACTCTTCCAGCTTCTGGTTTAATTCCTGCTTAATCTCAACTGATATCTGGTTAGCTCTCTTGGCGCATATCATTACCGATTCATAAATATTGCCGGTTTTCTCCTCGAGATCAGTCTTGTCACGTGTGATAGTAGTTGTTGGTGCGTTTGTCTTCCTGTAATCCATTTATTAAATAATTAAATTATTCTACTGTTCCTTCAATGTTTAAATACCGGGCTGTTGTTTCGTATATATCCTCTGCCTCTTTCATGAACTCTGATTCCGGGAACTCCTCTACAAATGAATAGTATTCATCAAGTGCAGCCTGGAATCTTTCCTGCTGTCTCTCAACAACACTGTTCAAAGCATAAAGATAGCTCGATTCAAGTTTGAGAAACATTAATTCTTCCCTGTGTTTGGTACCGGGATAATCTTTCAGACTGTTATCAAGTGCCACAACTGCAGCCCTGTACTCTTCCATGTCGTAATAAAGCTTAGCATTTATATACGATTTTTCTACAAGTTTATCTTCAAGCTCACTGATCAGCTCCTGGGCATCATCCACTTTATCGCTTGATGGATAACGTCTCTGGAAGAAGGTGAATGCTTCTATTGCATTATTGGTATATGACTGATCCAGTTCAGGCCTTGGTGATAACATATATGAACAATATGCAGTCATAAAAGTGGCTTCTTCAGCGTGTTCACTGTAAGGAAATGTTTCTGCAAAATTCTGGTATGCACTGGCCGCCAGAATATAATCTCTCAGGTTATAGTAACACCTGGCATTTAACCAGTTAAGCTCCTCCGCCTCAGCTGTAGCCCTGTAACGCGGCAGTATCTGGTCCAGCAGTTCCGAGGTACGCATATACTTACCCGCTTCAAAATATTCATAGGCCTTCGCTTTCTTAAGCTCAAAGTCAGTACTCTTGAGAAGCTTTTCATACTCTCCGCAGGAGACGGCTAAAATTGAGATTATCAGCAATATAAATCCAGTGTTCCTCATAATAAAAAATGTTGTGCAAAATTAGTAAATTTTTTGAAATATATACATTTGTGCATCGAATAGTGAATACCTCAAATCCCGTACCAATTAAGTTCAAAATATTTTATGCGGTACATATAAGGTTGCAGCCCTTAAGCAGGTGAAATGAAAACATTAGGTCGCCGGCAGGTTCTGCCTTCGGGACAATCTTTAAACCATCCTGAAAAATTAGGTATAAATAGGTATTTGGCAATCAGACCAATTACTTATTTTTGCAGTCAGTTTTTAACCAATAAGCATATAACTGTGGATATATTTGATAAGATAAGTGCAAACAAAGGTTCGCTGGGACAATACCAGGAAGCCGGACATGGGTATTTTACTTTTCCGAAGCTGGAAGGAGAAATTGCCCCGAGGATGAAATTTATGGGACGTGAAGTACTGACATGGAGCCTTAATAATTACCTGGGACTGGCTAATGATCCTGAAATCAAAAAAACTGACAGGGAAGCTGCCGAAAAGTACGGCCTTGCATACCCCATGGGTGCAAGGATGATGTCAGGCCAGACAGCCATGCATGAAAAATATGAAGCCATGGCCGCTGAATTTGTTGGAAAGGAAGCATCCTACCTGCTCAATTACGGTTATATGGGAATGGTTTCCATCATTGATGCACTGACCGACCGCAGGGACGTGATTGTATACGACTCGGAATCACATGCCTGCATCCTTGACGGACTGCGTATGCACATGGGTAAACGTTTTGTCTATCCCCATAATGATATGGCAAACTGCGAAAAGCAGCTGCAGAGGGCAGAAAAGCTCACTAAAGAAACAGGAGGTGGCATACTGGTGATCACTGAAGGCGTATTCGGTATGGCCGGCGACCTGGGCGACCTGAAGGGCCTGGCTGATTTGAAGAAGAAATACAATTTCAGGCTGCTGGTGGATGATGCTCACGGATTTGGAACAATGGGCAAAACGGGTGCAGGAACAGGCGAACATTTCGGTGTGCAGGATGAAATTGATGTATATTTTGCAACCTTTGCCAAATCAATGGCAGGTATAGGGGGTTTCGTGGCAAGCACAAAGGAAGTTGTGAATTTCCTCATGTATAATATGAGATCACAGATCTTCGCTAAATCATTGCCCATGGCAATGACCGTTGGCGCCATCAAAAGGCTTGAAATGCTCAGATCGATGCCTGAACTGAAAGAGAACCTTTGGAAAATAGTAAATGCCCTGCAGTCAGGACTCAAAAGTGCAGGCCTTGACCTTGGAAAAACAGAATCACCTGTCACGCCGGTATTCCTGAAAGGCGGTATACCTGAAGCTACGCAGGTAACATTTGACCTGAGGCAGAATTATAATATATTCTGCTCAATAGTCATATATCCCGTTGTACCGAAAGGTGTTATTATGCTCAGGCTTATACCGACGGCAGTGCATACACTCGAAGACGTGGAGTACACCGTGAACGCATTCAAGGAAGTGGCGGAGAAACTGAGGACAAATGCTTATCCGCAGGAGATAGCCGATTTCAGGGCTGCCCCGGTTGAGATCAAGTAAGAATGGTCCCGGGAATAATACCTGTAATCATAGCCTGCTTACTTCCGGTCGTTCACTATAGTTAGAGCGGAAATTTATCTCTGTTGTAAATAATATTGCCTGACAACTATCCCTGCCGGTTAGGGCCCGCCGGCCTGTTACCCTGCCTAATAATTCTAGGAGCACAGGGTCATCGCCAATATTTTTTCCTTATTCCAATTTTATTATTTTTACCAGCTCTATGCAGGATAATAAAAATAAGAAAGTAAGTGCCCCGGGTATGAGCATTGACAGGAGGAGTTTTATTAAATGGTCATCCCTGCTTAGCGGATCATTGCTTGGTCCCCGTGTCTTTATCTCATGTGACAGCTCCCCGGCAGAGCC
>JAZBOI010000490.1:0-3415 GCA_036351095.1 Bacteroidales bacterium
AGGTCAAGTTCCTCGTCATTCCTGAGCATATCGAACCACCTGAAGCCTTCCATAAATAATTCAATCCTTCTCTGAAGCAGTATCTCGTCGACCAGTGCCTGTCCGGTATTGGTTGACAGCGTATATGCCTCATCCCTTTCGGAAACAAGTTCAAAAAGAACCTGTGCAGCCGGTCCGTCCTGTCCCTGGCGGGCCAGTGCTTCAGCTTCTATCAGGTACATTTCTGCAGCCCTCATGTGAACCACATCCCTTGGATCAATAGTAGGTCCGTTATCCTGGTACAGCTTAATATGCATATAGCGTACCATATTATGAGCTGTTGAATTATCAACAATATCCCTGTAAACGGCAACTGAATCATCAAAAGCAGCTTCACTGGCATATCTTCCATCATTTGGACCTTCATCCCAATCGTAGAAAGTATCCGGGCAGTTAGCCAGGATCTGGTCTTTCCTGTAGTCTGTATCAGCTATCTGGTCATACAACGAATGGTTCATAAATTTTGGATTACTCCTGTTCTGTGAACCATTAAAGTTGTTGGCGCAGTAATAGAAATAGGAATAATAATATGCAGTCTGGTCCTGGATCATTTTTGATCCCCAGATCCACTCGGGATTATTCCAGTCACCAAATCCGCCTTTGTACTGAGCTTCGCTCATCAGGGTATAATCCTGGCGCGCTGAGTTTGCATGCGAAGCCGCCTGGCTCCAGTTACCAATTGTCAGGTAAACCCTTGCAGCCACACCATGTGCAACATCTACATTAAGGTGTGAAAGGTCAGCCCTTGGTGAAGCATTGGCAAAACGTATGAAGGCTTCATCGAGATCATCAGTTATCTGGTCATAGACTTCCTGGACCGTATTACGTGCTTTACCCTGGTAAGGAGGTTCGGTAGCAGTCATAATAGGTACACCCAGATCACTTGAGGGGTTTCCAATCATGTAAGCTTTGCCAAAAAACTGCACCAGCTGAAAATGTGCCCATGCCCTGTAGGTATAGGCCTGTCCCAGTATGTTATTCAGATCGTCAGACTCCTGCAGTTCAGCTGCAGCATTGATAATGTTATTTACCGATCCTATGATGTTGTAATAAAACCACCATGAGAATTCCACATCTGACCTTGTGGAGTTGGTATGCATAATCCATTGTATGCGAGCCCTGTGCCAGCCATTACCGGGTGCAGAGTGCATAGCATCGCTTGCCCCGTAATCAGCGGTAGGTATCATAAATTGTTGACCGGCATATGCACTGATATAGCCATTCTGAGCATACATAGACCGGTGTACACCGTTTATTGCCAGCATCATATTGTCAACTGACCCGAGCGCTATATCAGTTGAAACAGCGTCGGTAGGTACGGTTTGGAGGAAATCTTTCTCACACGAGCTAAAGCCCAGTGCAAGTGCAAAGATCAAAACGACCTTTAATGTTAAATATTTTACTTTCATTGTTGTATTCTGTTTATATGATAAAAACTAAAACTGTACATTAAGCCCGATAATTACAGACCTGCTCGGAGCGTAAGCGAATACGCTTGAAGTACCGGAGAAGTTGTAAGTTGGGTTCATTCCTTTTCTTGCAGTGAACATATGAAGATTTTCGCCGGTCACAAACGCTGTTAACTGCCCCAGTCCCCAGCTTCTCAGCATCTGGCGAGGGAAATCGTAGCTTAAGGTTACATTCCTTATATTCAGATAATTGGATGAAATAAGGAAATAGTCTGATGTTGCATAAAGGTTTGCATTGGAATACTGGAGCCTCGGGAAGTCAGTAACATCACCGGGATTCTTCCAGGAGTTCTGAACATCTGGGTGGTATGATTCACCGGGAACCGAAGAAACCATATCCTGGTAGATACCATCCAGCATTTCTCCTCCAAGCGAATAAGTAAGAAGTGCGCTTAATGTGAAACCTTTAAAAGTAAAAGTATTTCCGATAGAACCCTGAAGATCGGGGAATGCTGAAGCTCCTACGTAGCCAAAGCCTGCATCGTTTTGATCTTTGGTGAGCACCGGATCGCCGTTTGCATCGTAAGCCAGTTGTGTGCCTGTTACATTACCTTCCTCATCGGTTACATCTTCCCATACATGGAATCTTGTTGCACCGTCTTCAGGATCAACATCGTAAAACTTCCTCAGGTAGAAATCATATATAGAATATCCTTCAGCCCATCTCTTTGTACCGCTGATGAATGGCTCTGGAATGGAGGTAATCTCGTTCCTGATGGTCGATCCCATAAGGCTCAGGTTCCACCTGATATTGTCATTCCTTACTATGTCACCATTAATATTGATTTCAAGTCCGCTGTTAAAGAGGGCAGCAATATTCCTGGGCTGGTCAAGGAGACCCATAGTCAAAGGCAGAGGCATCTCATAAAGGAGGTCATCAGACTTCCTGTAGTACCATTCAAGGCTACCGTTAACCCTGTTGAACAATGCAAAATCAACAGCAGCATCAAAAGTCCTGTTTACCTCCCATGTCAGGGCCGCATTACCAACAGTCTCCCAACGAATACCGGGACTTGTGGCGTTCGGACGGGTGCCGTATAGAGCCTGGTAACCGTAGGAACCGATATTGTCATTACCTACCTCACCGTAAGATGCTCTTACTTTAAGGTTATCAACCCATGCAAGAGAAGTCATAAAGGCTTCTTCGCTCAGTCTCCAGCTTGCTCCTACAGAAAAGAAGTCACCCCACCTGACATCTTCAGCGAAGGCGGAGGAACCGTCCCTACGGTATGAACCTTCAATATAATACCTGTTGTCGTAGTTATATTTCAGCCTACCAAAATAACCTTCGGTCCTTTTATCGGTAGTGTAGGTGTAATTTGAAGAAGTATTTACAAAGTTATTCAACTCATAAATACCGGTAACAATAAACTGGTTCTTAAAGCCTCTCTGGTAAGTATAGGTCCTGGAATAGGCTTCGTGTCCGAGTAAAGCAGAAAAATTATGAACTTCATTAAAGGTTTTTTCATAATTGATCAACTGGTTGAAGTTAACTGAAGTCCTGGTATACCTGGCCTCATCCATCCTGGCAGTTGGTGCACCATCACCAATCTCCGGGTTTTCATAGCCTTTATACTGGTAGTTCTGTATATCAACATTGGCATTGATAGTTGCAGTAAGGCCATCCATCAGTGTAAAGGTTGCAAAAACCCTGTTACCAAGGTTATTCCTTTTGTATTCGTCACTATTCCAGTTCAGCTCAGCAATGGCGTTCCTTCCCTGGTTAATAGGCCTTGAATGCAGCCCGCCGTCATCATACTGCTTCTCACCTGCACCGTCGAGAATATAGTCTCCTGTTGTCTGGTCAACAAGGAAAACAGGGTATATAGGACCTGTCATCCTGGCATTCCGGAAGGGGTTGGCATAGGTTGCAGAGTTCTCTGTACCTATATCACTGTTAATTAATG
>JAZBOI010000491.1:0-9812 GCA_036351095.1 Bacteroidales bacterium
AATAACTGGGGAAGTAACAATTTCGAATGGTCAAATGATTTCAACAGCGAGTTCAGGATTAATGCGGGTGCTACATATAAACACACGGGAATAAATCTTGATGCGGGCTTGGATTATGCGCTGATAACTAATATGTTATATTTCAATGCTGAAGCGATGCCGGACCAGTATGACGGAGTGGTGTCAGTGCTAAGTGCAAGACTGAATAAAAATTTCTCTTTCTGGAAATTGCACTTTGATAATTCAATCCTGATTCAGACAAGCAGCAACAGTTCTGTTCTGGATTTCCCACTGCTCTGTGCCCGGACGGCCTTCTATTTTGACCATGAATTCTATTTCAAATCAACGGGAGGAAGGTTGCAGACACAGCTGGGTTTTGAAGCAGAGTACAATACTGAATATTATTCATATGCTTTTATGCCGGCAACGGGTGTCTTCTACCTGCAGGATGAAATAAAAACGGGAAACTACCCCGTTATTAATGTGTTTGCCAATATAAAAATAAAAAGGACAAGGATCTTTGTAGGGTTTGATCATGTTAACTATGGGCTAATGGGTTATGATTATTTCCAGAGCCCTTATTACCCGATGAATATAAGAATGTTTAAGTATGGCATCGCGTGGACATTTTATAATTAATCTGTATATTAGTATTGTATATCAGTACAGATGATGTATCGACACAGGATAAATATACTTTTTTTGTTTTTTTCCCTGTTGATCTTTTCCTGTGACCGGGGAACGGTGCCAATTGATGAGCATACCCCGATAAGCAGAGATCTTGACCAGATACGTGAAAGAGGTAAACTGATAGCTCTAACCGATTATAATTCAATCAGCTATTTTATCTACAGGGGCGAGCCAATGGGCTTCCAGTTTGAGTTGTTGCAGGAATTTTCTGACTATCTGCAGATTGAACTCGAGCTGGTAACAGAGAATGATCTCAGCCGTTCATTCGAGATGCTTAATGACGGGCGAACAGATCTCCTGGCCCTTAACCTTACCATAAATAACGAAAGGAAGGAAAAAGTCAGGTTTACACAACCCATCGGGCATACCAGGCAGGTTCTTGTTCAGAAAAGACCCGATAACTGGCGTAATATGACAATAGATGAGATTAACAGCAAGCTCGTAAGGAATCTGCTCGACCTGGCAGATAAAACCGTATATGTACAGAGTGAGTCGTCCTATGCGCAGAGAATGAAAAACCTGCAAAGTGAAATAGGTGATACAATACATATCGTGGAAGTTCCGATGGAAGTTGAAGAACTGATCAGCCTGGTAGCCAGTGGTGAGATCAATTTTACCGTGTCAGATGAGAATATTGCAATGGTGAACAGGACCTATTATCCCGATATCGACCTGGAAACACCTGTTAGCTTTGAACAGAACCTGGCCTGGGCTGTAAGAAAGAGCGGTTCGGAGACGCTCCTGGAAGAACTGAATAAATGGATAGAGGGTTTCAAGAGAACCGAACGCTATGCCCTTTTATATGCCAAGTATTTTAAAAATTCAAGATCAAAAGATATTGTTCAGTCAGACTATTTCAGCCTGGGCAGCGGTAATATTTCACGCTGGGACGAATACTTTAAGCAATACAGTGATTCTATTGGATGGGACTGGCGCCTGCTCGCCTCACTTGTTCTGCAGGAATCCCGTTTTGACCCTGATGTTGAATCCTGGGCCGGGGCGTATGGACTAATGCAACTTATGCCATCAACAGGCGAACAATTCGGTATTGATATATATTCGAGCCCGGAGAATAATATAAGGGCCGGAATTAAATATATACAGTGGCTCCAGGAGCTTTTCAAAGATAAAGTCAGCGATGAGGATGAGAGGTTGAAATTTATTCTTGCCTCCTATAATGTCGGTCCCGGGCATGTCCTTGATGCAAGGCAGCTGGCACGCAAGCACGGCCGTGATCCTGAAGTATGGGATGATAATGTTGCTTATTATCTCCTGCGCAAATCAGATCCTGAATTTTATCATGACCCGGTGGTTGAGCATGGATTCTGCAGGGGAGAAGAGCCTTACCTTTATGTTATACAGGTGCTTAACAGGTATGAGCATTATAAGAATTTCCTGAAAGACGAGAATTAATTCAGTCCGTCAAGAGCTTTTCCCTCCTGATAATTACCAGTAGCTCATGTAATATCATTGCCGTGGCTCCCCATATTACACTGCCTTTGTAATCGTAATATTTAATATCGAGCTTTTCATCGCGTACTGTCATTGGTTTTTCCCTGACAATGCCTGGATTGAGAAAATCATCAAGAGCTGCCTCAATAAGCGAAACCACCTCCTGCCTGTCAGGCCTGAAAGATGGCTTTTTGCTGCAATGAGCGACTACCGGGCTTACTTCAATATTACTTACGGGGATATAAAGGGGAGTGAGGGATCCCAGTATATCCAGGTCGTTGCTGCACAGGCCTACCTCTTCGCAGGCTTCCCTGACAGCCGTATGGATCAGGTCCCGGTCTTCTTCTTCCATCTTCCCTCCGGGAAAAGATATCTGGCCACTGTGAACACCACTGTATACTGGTCGCTGTATAAAGACAGTGTGGATTTTATCATTCACCGGGTAAAGCAGTATTAAAACAGCTGCAAGCTTCGAGTCTCTTCTTTTGCGCCGCGGAAAATTATTGATCATCCTGTCGGAAGAAGCCATCTCCCACTGAACATCAGTACCCGGGAGGGGCTTTTCCAGCGCAGCACGCAGACGCCTGATGAAAAATTCGTGGTTCATGATGCAAATATAGTAATAGAATTGTATAGAAGTGAGCCGCACTGTTCCCCTTCTCGGGCTGACACTACAGTGGTTGTGAATTCCGTGTAAGGGTGGTAGAACCATCCAGCATGCGCATGCGCTTATTAATGTTAATATTTTTGTAGATTTGGTACCAGCATGGAACAGAGGGATTATATATTAAGGGAGATTGAAAAAATCTCGGTGGTGATACTTGCCATACTCGGTAAATTCAAAAAGATTAAGTCAAAAAAGCAATTTGAGGATGAGAGGTCAATGATTGACAGCGAGCTGAAGGACTCAACCGGCCTGACCATTGAAAGCCTGCTGTCAGTGCCGGAGGAAGATCTTATTTCATATCTTGCCGGCAGGAAGGATTTTGATACAGGGAATATGGAACTGCTTGCCGGATTGCTTGTTGCCTTTGAAGCAAACATGGACAGGGACGAAGGCCGTACACTCCTTAAAAAGGCTATTGGAATACTTGAATATATTGATCGCGAAACACGGACATTCTCAATGGAGCGGTCAATGAAGATTAATGAACTTAAGGCAAAGCTCCGTTAGGAATATTTATTTCCTGAAATTCCGTACAAATTCCTCCACTTCCTTTACCCCTCCCTGGTATACCAGGTAACCGTTATATGGTTCCCTTGCTGTTATTTCATCATTGACCGGCTTAAGCATTATTTCCTTAACCTTTTCCGGGTCGTCTGTCTGTCCCAGGGCCCATCCCAGTTTAACCCAGGCCACTTCAGGCAGCATATTACCCAGTGGCACCACACCCAATGCCATCATGTCACGCCCTGTTTCATATACCATCATATGAACATAACCCCATATAGTCTGGAGGGTCATGAAGACCGACACCCCTTTGTCCCGGGCCCTTTCCAGGGCAGGGTAAAGTTCCCTGTTGACATGTCCCAGGCCGGTACCTACTATTATTATCCCTTTATAGCCCATATCGACCATGCTGTCGAGTATCTCGGGTTTCATATGGGGATAATAATACATCATTGTTACATTCTCATTGAAAAAGGGCATAATTTTCACCTTCCTGTCGCGGCGCCTTGGATTAAAGTCGCGCTTGATATGCTTTATGCCATTCCTGGTAACTGTTGCCACGGGTGTATCGCCTATGGTTCTGAAGGTTGACCTGTATGAAGAGTGCATCTTGCGTACCCTTGTTCCCCTGTGCAGGAAGCCGTACTCATCAGAGGTAGGACCGAACATGCATACCATCACTTCAGCAATATCCCCATGTCCAGCTGAATATGATGCATGAATAAGGTTAAGTGCTGCATCGGATGAGGGCCTGTCAGATGATCTTTGTGAACCTACAAGGATTACCGGAACGGGAAGGTTCTGGACCATGAAAGAGAGGGCTGCTGCCGTATGGTGCAGTGTATCTGTTCCATGACCAATAATGATACCGTCAATACCATTCTCGATCTCTTTACCTATGGCTTTGGCCAGGGTGATATACTGATCGGGTCCCATATTTTCGCTGAAGACGGCAAATAGTTTTTCAGTATTTATATTGCATATATCAGCCAGTTCGGGTACCGCCCCGTATAGTTCGCCGGGTGAGAAGGCCGGAATGACAGCCCCGGTACGATAGTCAAGCCTCGATGCTATAGTTCCCCCGGTTCCGAAAAGTTTAACCGAAGGTTTATCATCTGAATAGGGAAATTCCTTTTCAGGTATCTTGTAGTTAGCTTTTTTGTAGCCCGTTTCTTTCATTGAAGTGATGGTGCTGACATTTATGCCAATATTATAACCGGTGTCAATTTTCAGCACCAGGTGCATATCATCATCATTCTCTGAACGGGGGAGCACCGTTCCCCTGAAAACACCACGGGTGGTTTCAATGTATGCCTGTCCCCAGACCCTCACGTTATATTTTTTCAGAGTATTAAGGGCCCTGCCCCTGTATCCCTGGAATATCTGATCAGTCATCTGCCTTTATTCTTTTTTCAAGTGTTTTCCTGAGTTCAGCAAGGCTCACATTACCTGTTGCCTGCTTCCTTATCTGACCCATGAGCCAGTTAATTGCACAATCATCACTCTTTGATATCCTTTCCTGCATGAATTTGTCATATAGAAAATCAACGGGTGAAAGTATTTCTTCCAGCTCTTTCTTCTTGTAGTTTAGCGTTGTAAGTATCGACTCGAATCTCATGTTTGGATGTTCATACAGCACTCTGAGCATGGGTTCAGCTATATCAAGCGTGAGGTTTCTGGCTTTCAGAAAACCAAAGAGCTCATGTATGATATCATAATTGAATTCTTCATGTGCTTTCATTGCACCCTCTATATGCTTCAGCCTGTGACCTATAAATATGCCCGTCTCCCTTGGGGAAAAGTCAAAATCATCTGCGATGGAGACTATGAGGGGATAAAGGTTTTTACTGAGTATATACCTGTGGGTATCTTCTGGGATACCCCATTCTGTCATCTTACTTATCCTTTCCGACACCGGTTCGGGGAGGTCGGATCTTAGTTCATCGATCTTACTGTCATGAAGCGGAATAGGTGCCGAGTCAGTATCAGGATACATCCTGTCCCTTCCCGGGAGCACTCTTTCGAACATTGTTGTACCATCGGGGAATGACTTACGCGTCTCATTTGGTACCCCGGTGAAAGCGAGCTGCATTCTTTCCTCAACTGTTTCAAGTGCTGTGGGTATATCTTCAGGAGGCCCCCATAATATAATCATAGCATCATCCTCACCTGCGTCCAGGAATGAGGCTGTCTTCTGCCACAGGCTCTTTGTAATAAGGGGCTCTAACTCTTCCGAATGGGTCATGTTGGGTTTCTCTATGCAGGCTATCACTTTAAGCCTGTCACTGATCTCATCAGCAAAAATCTTTCCCGGTTGTGTGAAATGTGACAGTACCCCCTGGCATGATGGAAGCTTTAGGGCAAAGACACGCATACCATTATCCAGTGCTTTCTTTACCGGGGCAGAGAAAAGCCTTTTGTCGGCAGCAGTTATCTCCCTGTTAAATATTTTCCATTCAGATGGATTCTCTGTTTTGCTTTTCAATAAATCCCTTATGTGCAGGAGGGCATACTGCCTGAATGCTTCGTTATGTGATAAGGCAGGTATCCAGCTGTTATGTGCCACTCCTTTCACTTCAACCCTGCTGCCACCCTCACAGCTCACATTCACATCTTCCCTGCCGGCTCCTATACCTGTTCTTACCTTACCTGTACTGCGGTTGAGAAACCTGATATATTCAGCTGCCTCCGCCAGTTCCCATGGAGTGAGGGTGTCAGGATAGGTCACGGTCTCAATAAGGGGCATGCCCAGCCGGTCGGTTTTATAAATACGTCTGTGTCCTATATCCGAAATCTCGCGGCAAGAATCCTCTTCAATGCTTAACTGTATAATCCTTACCTTCTTATTGCTCAGTTGAATCTCTCCTTCCACACCGAGTATGGCTGATCTCTGGAAACCTGTGGGGATACTACCGTCAAGGTATTGCTTCCTTGTAATGTGCACTTCCCCCACAATATTTAATTTGCACAGCAGTGAGATTTCAAGTGCTATATCAAGGGCCTTCCTGTCAATTGGGAAAGGAGGCGTGTCATCAACCTCATAGGTGCAGGCATTATCATTGTTGATCCGGTATACAATCTCTTTACGGGTCTTAAACTCCATAAGTGCCGTGCCGTCATATTCACCCAGCTCACTGAGTGTTGGCCTCATATGCCTGATCACTTCGGCATCATAATCGTTATCATCATGGTATATTCCCGCAGGGCAACGGCAAAAAAGCTTGCTTTCTGTATCCAGTTGCTGGTGAACTTCCAGCCCCGATTTAAAACCTATCCTTCGATAATCATCCTCTGTGGCTTCGCGCAGGCTGACATAAGCTATCTGTTTGCGCGTTGATTCATAATTCCTTTTTGGGCTAAACCTCTTCATTCTTGAAAAAATAATTTGTCCAATTTATTAAGGAATGAGGAGATATCAAATTCGTGAACATGGAGTGTCAGAAGGGATAATTAACAATTTTATGAGATAGCTGTAAATATCTGGAAATTTATCTGATTTAGGGATTTAAATTTATAAAATCTTAAACATATAGTATGAAAATAAAAATCGAGAAAATTTTCAAAAATATTTGAAGACCCGGCTCAGTCAAATTTTATTGCCCTGACGGGGCTTATTGACGATACCAGCCTGGAGGGTATCAGCAACATGAGAAGTATTATGATTATTGTTCCCAGGTTAAGCAGTATAATATGCATTATATCAATATTTACAGGAACGGTAGTAAGGTAATAGGATGTTGGGTCAAGGCTGATGAGCTCGAATTTTTTTTGTGCGAATGCCAGTCCGTAGCCTATAATATTGCCCCACAGGAGCCCTGTCGCAATTATATATACAGCCTGGTTGAGAAATATTCTCTGGATCAGCATGTTGCCTGAACCCAGTGCTTTTAGTACGCCTATCATATTTGTTTTCTCAAGAATAAGGATCAGCAAACCTGAAATCATTGTAAATGCTGATACCAGGAGCATGAGGACAACAATTACAATTACATTGGTGTCCTGGAAGTTCAGCCAGTCGAGTATCTGTGGATATTTCATCCTCAGGTTTGTTACCTTGAGCTTATCCTGGTTCTCCTCGAACTTATACCCTATGGCATCCCTCACGATGTATGTGTACCGTTCTATTTCATTGAAATTGTCTATTAATATCTCGAAACCACTTACCTGGTCATCATCCCAGCCGTTAAGACGGCGTATATGGCCTATGTCGCCCAGGATATACATTTTATCCATAGCCTCAACGCTGGTTTCATAGATGCCTTCAACAGTAAACTTTCTCATCCTGGGCGGTTCCTGCACAAAATACATGGCAAAATCATCACCCAGCCGCAGACCAAGCAGGTCGGATATTTTTTTTGAAATTATAACACCGTTTGATAAGGTGCTGTCGTTCAGGTTCAGTACAGATCCTTCTATAAGGTTGCTCCTGAAAAAACTCCAGTCGTAGTCAGTACCAACACCTTTCAATACCACACCCTGGATGTTTTCCTCCGTCTTTATTATTCCTGCTTTGGTGGCAAAAACATGAATATTTTCGAAGCCACGATAATTTTCAAGCCTGGCTGTAAATTCCTGCCTTGATGATATAGGCGCTGTTTCAAAGGAGTAATTAGAATCAAAATTTAGAACCTGGATATGCCCGCTGAAGCCTGCAATCTTTTTCCTTATCTCTTCTTTAAAGCCGGTAAGGATTGCAAAGGCAATTATCATTACGGTGATGCTTAACGCTATTCCCGCAATAACAATCCTGTTGACAGGCCTGGAGAAGCTCAGTCCTTTCCTTCTTTCCCTTATCAGGCGTTTTGATATGAATAAGGCAGTTTTCACAGGGTTTTGCCGGGGTATACCTTCAGCGCTTCCGCCAGTGTATCCATGGCATTTTTAAGCTCACCCGTATTAAGCACATAAGCTATACGCACCTCGTCACGTCCCAGGCCCGGCGTTGAATAAAATCCCGATGCAGGAGCCAGCATAACAGTCTGGTTTTTATATTCAAAATCCTCAAGCAACCATTGTGAGAACTTATCCGCATCATCAACCGGAAGCTTAACCGTACTGTAAAAGGCTCCCCTGGGTTTAGGGCAGTATACCCCCGGCATATTGTTAAGAGCTTCCACCATGAAATCGCGCCTGCTGATATATTCCCTGTAAACATCTTCAAAATATTCAGCCGGTGTATCTATTGATGCTTCCGCCACTATCTGGCCGAGCCCGGGAGGGCTGAGCCTGGCCTGTGCAAACTTGAGTGCAGACGACAGAACATCAGCATTTTTTGTTATCAGCGCTCCTATCCTGACACCACATTCACTGTATCGTTTAGATACTGAATCAAGAAGGATCACATTTTCATCGACACCCTCGAGGTGCATGGCGGAGAAGTGCTTTTCACCATCATAGCAGAATTCCCTGTATACTTCATCGGAAAACAGGAAGAGATCATGTTTTAGTATAATCTCCCGCAACTGCCTTATCTCTTCTTCCGTGTAGAGGTACCCGGTTGGATTATTGGGGTTGCATATGAGTATACCCTTTGTTTTACTGCTTATTTTTTTCTCTATTTCACTTACCGGAGGAAGGGCAAAATCATCTTCAATCTTCGATGTTACGGGTACGATCTTTACTCCGGCAGTAGTGGCAAAACCGTTGTAATTGGCATAGAAGGGTTCGGGGGTAATAACTTCGTCACCGGGGTTAAGACAACTCATAAAAGCAAAGAGCACGGCTTCAGACCCTCCCGTGCTGACTATTATCTGCGTGTGGTCAATATTTATTCCCAGGTTCTGGTAATAGCCTGCCAGTTTACGACGATAGCTTTCATTACCAGCCGAATGGCTGTATACAATAACTTTATCCGCCATATTTTTAAGGGCATCAAGTGCTACCTGTGGTGTATGTATATCAGGCTGGCCGATATTGAGATGGTATACTTTGCGTCCTTTTCTTTTTGCTTCCTCGGAATAAGGTACGAGTTTCCTGATGGGAGAGGCTGGCATTGACCTGGCCTTTTCTGATATCTGTGGCATATACTTGTAAATTTTATTGGGTTTAATTGTACAAAGTTAATTTTTTCGGGGTATAAAAAGGAATGATTTTTATATTATTCGTTCCTCTCTGTGCTGTTCATAGGCTTAAAATAATATAGATGTTGTAATATTAATTTCTATTTTTGCACTTCATAAACAGATTAATTGCAGATATGGATATTCCATCCAAATACAAACCTTCCAGTGCTGAAACAAAATGGTATAAGTACTGGATGGATAAGGGTTTTTTCAGCAGCGAGCCGGATGAGCGCGAACCTTATGTTATTACCATTCCACCACCCAACGTAACAGGTGTTTTGCATATGGGACATATGCTGAACAATACCCTTCAGGATGTGCTGGTCAGGAGGCAGAGGATGATGGGAAAGAATGTTTGCTGGGTGCCGGGAACCGATCATGCCTCAATTGCTACAGAAGCCCGGGTGGTGGCCAGGCTGAAGGAGGAAGGCATTAGC
>JAZBOI010000492.1:0-2074 GCA_036351095.1 Bacteroidales bacterium
AGCTATAGCCTGCAGCACTTTATAGTGTGTATCGGGGCCGCTTCCCTCCGGATCGAGTGCAAGGCTGATGATATCGGGTTGTAACTGGCGGAGCTGATTAAGAATAGGTTCCACATCACGCTCATGCTCCGGCTGTTCGGTAAATATATCCCCTTTATAAAAACCAAGGCGCAGGTGGTGTATGTTCTTGATGGGAACACCAAAGTGGGCCCAGACGAGCTCTTCCTCAAATTCGCGCACCATGCCCTTCAGTTTCTGTATCTGCTCCGGGCTTTTACTCCCCTTATATGAAGTGCGCAATGTTTTAATGATCAAGTTAATGACCTCGATCATCTGCTGTTTATCCTCAAGGTGCCATATTTCCACCAGGCCCCTGACCACCCTGTGGCATATGCCCCGTCTCATACCGGCATAGTTGTGTTGTGCGGTGGCATTGAGGTAATGGTAAACATCCTTATACCATTTTATCTTATAACCCCCGTCGAAAAAATCAGGGTAAAAAATCATTTGTATCTCCCCCTCATCGAGCAGTTTAAGGGTATCGGCCAGTATATTTTCCATGAACTGGTCGGTAACGGAAGTAAAGCCTGATGTAAGAACGCAAAAATGTACGTCATTGCTTGCCACACGCACCTGCCGCATGCATGCAGGTAAAATCCCCAGCATTATATCATCATGATGTGGCCCGGTATGGTATATTACTTTGTTCTCCTCCCGCGTAATACCTTTTCTGATCTTCCCACTTATAGATTCAACCACATTATCGACAGTTTTTCTGTCCAGGCCGGGGATCATTGAGCAATATTTGTCCTTTCTGAGGTCGTCCAGTGTGAGGTTGCGCGAGTATTTATCCAGTTTATGACAGAGGTCGATCACTGCTCTCTCCGTTTTTTCTTCTGTCCATTCACCCTCCCTGTAGTACATTTCCACCCTGTCAGACAATGCCGATGCAGCACCACCTGTAAGGTAAAAGGCACTGTTTTTCAGTCGCTGCAATGCTGTTGCCGGGTAAAGAGTATGCATTTCATTCTCGAGGGCATCTTTTATAATCCCCGCCTTGGCCTCACCGGCAGCAAATATTATTGCCACGCTGTCAGGATTATAGCTTATTGTTTCCAGGCCTATAGTGATCACCAGCCTGTTTCTCGACACCTCTATGCCCCCCAGGTCACCCGCGGCCACAGCCTGTGTTTCAAAGTTGGTTGCAGTAAGCCTTGTGGTGGAAAATAGATCTGAGCCCTTGGTATTAAAGGCTATATGGCCATCCGGACCGATACCACCCAGGAAAAATCCGATACCACCCATATCCCTTACCTGCTTTTCATAATCAGAGCACCAGTTATCGATCATGAAAATTGCCTTCTGCTGTAACTCCTCGGTAGCTGTTTTAGCTTCCCTGAAGCGCAGGCTCAGGTCTATACTGAGGTCGGGGAAAATTTCCCTGTAATGCATCCCGTCCGGCAGGTTAATGCTTACAGAATTCATTGTAAGGCAGTTTGAGCGCTCAAGATTAAAGCGGTCAATATAAAAGCGGTTAACATAATTATAGAAACTGTTATGCTGAACAGGATTAATGGGATAGAACTCATCCATCTGTACAAAATGCAAGCCACTGGTTTCCGGCCTGGGCAAATCTCCCAGATCGTAGCGGGACAAGATATCCTTCACTTCATTCTTTTCCCAGTTGTCGAGCAGGTAGCTCACATATTTAATGAAATATTCAGGCGTTTTTCCTGTAGGCAGGCTGATAACCCCATCCGGATTATCCGCAACCCACTCAATAAACCTCAAGGCAGTGAGCAATCCCAGTCTCGGGAAATTGTCCACAACAACATAAGGCACCCTTGTTGATATACTGTAAGAGCCCGCCTGGCTATGGAAGGCTTTCTCAACATTAGATTTGAAATATTTACTCATGGTAAGAAATTAGAAGTGAAGACTGAGGACTAAGCTCCATAGTCAAAAGCAAAAGTAAGAAGGAAAATGCAAAAAGGCAACGGGGCTCTGCGATTACGGTCAATTTACTTAATAACAGCATAATTATCATGTGCAAATTGCATGTTATTATTAAAAT
>JAZBOI010000493.1:0-3529 GCA_036351095.1 Bacteroidales bacterium
AAAGGGGATTACAGTATGAGCATCTTTTCATCCTGTTATGCTTCCCGGCATTATCACTGAAGATATGGATATATTTAACCGCTTATTTAAAACATACGATTACCTATGAAGGAAAATAATAAAAGCAGGAGGGATTTTATAAAGAAATCAGCTGCTGCAGCATTTGCTTTTACCATTATCCCCAGGCATGTGCTTGGAGGAAGCGGATACACCGCCCCAAGTGACCAGCTAACGAAAGGTATAATAGGTGTTGGTGGCATGGGTCGGGGACATATACCTTACGAAGGGACAAAGGTCCTGGCCGTATGCGATGTTGACAGCAAGCATCTCGATCTGGCCCTTGCACAGGCCGGTGAGGGAGTTGATGCCTACCACGATTTCAGGGATCTGCTGGCGCGGCCTGATATTGATATTGTACATATTGCAACACCGCCCCACTGGCACGGCATAATGGCAAAGATGGCTGCTGAAGCAGGTAAGGATATCTGGTGTGAAAAACCTATGACCCGGACTATCGGGGAAGGAATAGAAGTTGTCAAAGCCGTTAAGAAATATGGCCGGATGTTCAGGCTCAATACCTGGTTCAGGTTTAAAGACCAGTTTTACGGACTTGGCACTACCGTAAACCCGCTGAAGAAGCTTATTGACAGCAGGGCCCTGGGTTGGCCACTGAAGGTTACCATAAGCGGAGTAACGGGGTTTGACTGGAAGTTTTACTGGAGCGGGGAACACAATCTTGAGCCGCAGGACGTTCCTGCTAACCTTGATTATGATTTCTGGCTGGGTCCTGCACCCTATAAGCCTTATAACCCTGAAAGGGTGCATTCAAAATTCCGTGGCTACTGGGATTATGACGGTGGGGGACTGGGTGACATGGGACAGCACTACCTCGACCCGGTTCAGTACATGCTGGGCAAGGATAACACCAGCCCTGTATATATTGAGGTGGATGCCCCACAGCAACATCCCGATGCCGTGGGTTCATGGAGACGGATCGAATATACATATGCGGATGGCTGCAAGATAATACTTGACGGCGCAAATGCCGACAGGGATGCTGCCTATATTGAAGGTCCCAACGGCAAGATATACAAGGGATTCCGCTCAAGCATTCCGAATATTCAGAAACTTATCGAAAGCCTTCCTGAACCGGAACCAATGGTAAGCACTTTCAGCGAATCGGTACTGACCAGAAATAAGTTTGCCCTGAACGAGGAGAACGGTCACCGCTCGGCAACAATAGTGAACCTCGGTGTTACTGCTGTGCGACTGGGAAGAAATCTTACCTATGACCCTGTCAGGCAACGTTTTGTTGATGATGAGGGAGCAAACAATTTAATATATCAGCCCATGAGAGGGCCCTGGACAATTTAACTTTCGGACTATGAAAAAATTACTTATTATATTATTACTTATAGCCGGTATAATGCCGGTGCATGCGCAGGACCAGCGTTCAACGGAGACCAGGGTAGCTGATCTCCTTGCCCGGATGCCTGTTAATAACCTGGCTGACCTGGAAGAGCAGATGCTGGAGATGACAGCCCTTGGCCCGGAAGGAAGGCAAAAAATTCTTGCAATGCTTGTACCCCCGGGAGGAGGTGATGATACAAGGGCAAGGTTTGCCATTGAGAGCTATTCAAGGTACCTGTCCGGATACGGGCATGAGGAGCAAAGATATGCCTGGGAAAGCGAATGTATTGATGCAGTGTATTCCTCCGGATATCCCATGGTAAGATCTTTCTTACTTTCCCAGCTGCAATATTTCGGAACAAAACGATCCGTTGAATTTGCTTCCGGCTTTCTTACCGATGAGGATATGTGTGAACCGGCAATGGCCGTGATCGCGTCCTGTGACTCACCGGATAAGGAAGATCTGCTTGTAATGAGTCTTGATATCGGTACACTGCCCTGCCCTGAATCAGTTATAAATGAGCTTGCCAGGATGCAGTCGGATAAAGCCACAGCTCAATATATTGCCTGGTACCTGAGGGGAGGCAGGGATATCAGGACCTCAGCTCTGAATGCCATGGCTGAAAGTGCAGATGAGAATGTTTATGAAACACTGGTCTCTGCTGCCCGCGAGGCTTCCTACGGATGGGATGAAACAGGGGCCACTGCTGCACTCATACAGTATGCCAGGAACCTTGGGGACAGGGGCGATGCTGTAACAATGGAAAGGATATGCAGGGAAATATTCAGTGAAGCAGGTGTTCATTATAAAACGGCAGCCCTCGAGGCCCTGGTACATTATAAGGGTTATGAAGCTATGGACTATCTCCTCTCTGGCTTCAAAAAAGGAGACCTGGAATACAGGAAAGCCATACTTGAAGTGGCCAAAGATATACCAGGGAAGGCGGCTACCCGCAAATGGATGTCGCTGATTGGTGATGTGGATGATATTCGTAAGGCGGAAATTATAAAAATGCTTGGAGAGAGGGGTGATCAGCTGGCAACAGGGCAGGTAAAAAAGACTCTTTTTTGCCCGTCACCGGAAGCACGTGCTGCTTCGGCCCGCTCACTGGCACAACTGGAAGGAAGAGAAGCAGTCAGTGAACTGATCGATTATTTAAGATCATACCAGACTGCCTATGACCAGGTAGCAGGATTCAGTGCTCTTCTTACAGTACTTGATTCCAGGAAAAGGGACCTGGTAGCTGCTGCCCTTGAAGGATCAGGCGCCCATTCCAGGGCTACGATGTTAATACTTCTGGCCGCAGGTGGCGAAAACAGGTTTTTTGACACCCTGATGCAATATACTTCATCATCAGAACCGAGGCTGAGAGAAGTGGCATTTATGGAACTGAAGTATGTGGCAGGCCCTGATGACCAGGAAGAGCTTATTGACCTATTAATGAGTACGAGTGTGCAGTCGGAGATCGAACAGCTGCAGGCTGCCATTGTTAATGCCGCCATGCAGGTCAGCGCGGAAGAGGAAAGGGTATCCGCAGTGGCAGAAGCAATGAAGGGCTCCGAACAAAAAAATAAACTGCTTCCCGTGCTGGCTGAACTGGGTGGCCAGGAAGCACTCAATATACTCCAGGAAGAATTTGAGAAAGGAAATGCTGAAACAAGAGCGCTGGTTTATGAGGCCCTTGTGGGGTGGCCCGATTACAGCTCATCTTCCGTGCTTTATGATATTTGCGCATCGGGGAATAAAAACTATTCCGAAAAAGCTTTTTATGACTATATCAATAAAGTGTTTAATGCTCCCGTGGAGGATAGACAAAAGTTGAAATTACTGAAGAAAATTGAGCCCCATGCAGTGAGGGAAGACCAGAAAATTGCGCTGGATGAGAAGTATAAACTGCTTGAGGAAGCTATAGCTTCACAGGCAGGGAAGGAGAAAGCTGCACAGGATAAGAGCTACATCCTGCCAGGGGAGGAGAAAGCAGAAGGTTTTGTGGCTCTTTTCGACGGGCTTACGCTCGATAAGTGGACAGGCGACAAGGAATCTTACGTGGTTGAAGACGGGTGTATAGTTGTACGACCGGAGAGAGGAAGCGGGGGAAACCTTTATACATCTGAGCAG
>JAZBOI010000494.1:0-3843 GCA_036351095.1 Bacteroidales bacterium
GAAATGAAGGAAAATATTCTCAGGTATAATTTTTCCCCAGTCTGTCTTTTCGCGTGCTTTCAGGGCAAGACTGGCATTATCAAGAAAAAAGCGGCCGGTATAATCAGCAATGTCGCTAAGGGGCATATAGGCAAACAGAAATTTCAGGGCCTCTGATTCAGCCGTGCTTATATCAGTATTAAGGATTGCAAAAAAGTCATTTTCATGGTTTAAGAAAAGTTCCTTTCTCTCCTGGAATTTTTTATTTACACTGTCAAGGTAAGCCTCATCTTCAATCAGGTGCTCATTATTAACACATGAGGCGGCTGAAAAGAAGATAAATATCACCAGGGAGAATATTTTCAATTTCATGATGCAAAGCTAATTTATAATACTGTTCCACAGGATTTCTCAATTATGAGTTCCGGGCTGATCTTGACTGACCGCTTAAATTTACCTTTCCCGTTATTTTTTACTTCAGACCAGAGCATCTGTGATGTTTTAAGTGCCAGCTGGGTGTATTTCCTGTTTATCCTGGTAACCGGCGGATCCATCAGATTGAAGCCTACTCCTGCATCCATTGCAATAAGGGCAATATCGCCCGGGATACGGATATTTTTTGTTTTCAAAAAAGACAGGAGGGGGTAAATGAATTCAGAATGCTTAACTATTAACATCTCGGATGCTTCCGGCGGTCTGAGGGCCCTGACAATTTCATTTGCATCATCAGGATCCATACTACTGTTTCCTGCCAGGATATGTTTTGACAGCCTTATACCCGGGATCATCTTAGTTATGGTTTCGGTAAGTAAACGGGTATTAATAACACAGTTAGTGCAGTTCTCCTGCTCAATAACAGATACACTTTTGTACCCGAGCCTGAGTATGTGTGCTGCCACCAGCCGGCATGCCTCTTCAGCATCACTGTAAATTTCATTTATCCTGTGCTTCACCAATTTTTTTTCAAGGACTACAAAGGGATAATGGCTTTCCTTAAGGTTCCTCACCGTCTCATCATCGGCGGCATCTCCATAGAGAATAAGACCACAGTAAAAATTTTTCAGTTCATTGATAAGATAAGTGAATTTTTGCTCATTGTCATTCCTGGGTATAAGTGTAAAGGTCAGACCGATACCGGAAAATGCCCTGTTCAGCAAAGGACTGATCTGGAAGACAAAGTGATTATCCAGGTCAGGCACTATCATAGCTACCATACTGACTGCAGATGATTCTGCCACATTGCTCCTCCTGGCGGGAATATCTTCAAAATAGCCCATCTGGCGAGCAACGAATAGTACTTTTTCCTGGGTATCAGGCTTTATTCCATACAGTGAAGCCTTATCGTTAAGCACCAGGGAAACGAGTGTGTTGGAAAAGCCACACTTTTCAGCAATGTCCTTAATTTTTACCCTTTTGCTCATTTCACCATATCTTATGTTTTATATGTAGCCGGATATTTTTTCAGAAATTACTTATTTCTTCTTTTTTGGTTTCTGGTAGCCACGCTGCTTTGCAGCTTCTTCCAGTCTTTGCTGGAATTTTGATTTTTTGGCCGGTTTCTTCTTATTCTCGTTTAGTTTTCTAAGAACGGCCTCTTCATCAATAAAGCGCTTGGAGATCAAATTTTGTCCGAAAGTAATAATGTTTGCCAGGAAATAATAATAAGTAAGCCCCGCTGAAAAATTATTCAAAATGAACATGAACATAAAGGGCATTATATAGGTCATCATTTTCATTCCGGGCATCTGCTCCTGGCCGCCTGATGTAGGGCTGTTAATCTTCATTGTAATTATGGTAGATATGGTCATAAGCAGCGTGAAAAGGCTTACATGATCTCCATAAAGAGGGATAGTGAAAGGAAGATCCAGTATGGAATCATATGTGGAAAGGTCATCGGCCCACAGGAAAGCTTCCTGTCGTAATTCTATAGACGTGGGGAAGAACCTGAACATGGCAAAGAGGATTGGCATCTGTAGCAACATGGGCAAACAGCCTCCCATTGGGCTGACACCGGCCTTTTTATAGAGGTCCATGGTAGCCTGTTGCTTTTTCATCGCATCTTCCTTCTTGGGATACTTTTTACCGATCTCATCAACCAGTGGTTTGAGCACTTTCATCTTGGCCTGTGACTGGTATGATTTAAAAGTAAGGGGGAAGAGCACAATCTTGATGATCAGCGTCAGTATAAGAATGATAATACCGTAATTCCCTATAAACTTATTCAGCCAGCCAAATATCTGGACAATCACATATTTATTAATGAACTTAATGATATTCTTACCAAGCATAACCAGCTCCTCCAGCTCCAGATCGTACTTCTTCAGTGTCTTGTAGTGGTTTGGGCCGAAATAGAGGCTCATATCATATTCTACGTCCTTTCCTGACTCAAAAGGTATACTCAGTTCCGAAGTACAGAATCGCAGATATTTACTGTCTTCAGGCATCATGGTATATGACATATAGCCGTTTGAAAAAGACTCTCCGGCAATAAGTACAGATGAAAAGAACTGGTCTTTGAAGGCAACCCACCTAAGGGGAGTTGCTATATCGGCTTCTTCAAAATCTTTTTGTGATCTTTCCCGGAATCCGTCAACGTCATCCTGGTAATGTTTATATTTAATATTGACATAGTTATTCTCGTTTTGTCTTCCCTTTTCCTGTTGTGGAATATATGCTTCCCAGTCAAAAGACAGCGAGTTAATATTTGAAGCCATTATATCAGACAAACCAATGAACCTGACATCAAAATCAACCATATAAAGATCAGGTTCAAGGCTATAAACATATTCGATATACTGTTCTTCAGACACTTTGGCTCTGAATGCCACACTGGCTCTTGAGCTTGTTGCATCTGTATATTCAGGGGTATTGACCGGCTCGAAGAACATCTTATCGGTTTCTATCCTTTTGTTATCCCGTGTAAAGAATTTGAAACCAAAAACTGTTGAATCTCCATCAAATAAAACCAGGGGTTTATTGTCATATGTTTTATAGTCTTTCAGTGTGGCAGAGTATACACGACCTCCCCTGGCGGAAATCTCAAGTATAAGTTTTTCGTTCTCAACAGTATAAAACTTCTGCTCTCCCCTGTAAGCTTCGGAGAAGACCCCGGCTGCCTGTTCACCCTGCATCATATCATCAGGCTGCCGTCCGGTCACTTCCCTGCTTTGTTCCGGGGTCTGACGGTCCTGTAACTGTTCCGGGATCACGGTATCCTGTTCAATTACAGGTGTGTCCGGTTGTATTATCCTGTTAATTTGATTTACCCTGTTGACTGCTTCCGGTGTTCCGGGTTTAAATTCAAGGGCTTTCAGGTACTGGAGCCGTGCCGACTCATAATCTCCTGCTTCATATAAAGAATCTGCAATTACTACTGCTGAGTCATAGGACTTCTGCAGTTTATTGCTATTATATAAGCTGAATCCTATAAAGATAAGGAAGATAAGTACCAGTCCAATAATAGTATTTCTGTCCATTTAATACCAGTCTAGTTAATTTTAGTTTTCTTCTATTTTATTCTTAGTGCCACAGCAGGCCTTCACAAATTCTACAAAGAGGGGATGCGGGTTAACGACGGTACTGCTGTATTCAGGATGAAACTGCACCCCAACGAACCATTTATGTTCGGGTATTTCAATTATTTCAACCAGTTCAGATCCGGGATTTATACCGGTGGCTATCATACCTGCAGCAGTAAAATCATCCATATATTTATTATTAAATTCATACCTGTGCCTGTGTCGTTCTGTTATTTCTGTTTTCCCATAAGCCCTGTATACCCTGGAGTCTTCTGCAAGCATGCATTTATACCCTCCCAGCCTCATCGTTCCGCCCTTATACGTTATGCTCTTTTGTTCCTCCATC
>JAZBOI010000495.1:0-4615 GCA_036351095.1 Bacteroidales bacterium
GAAAGGAAAAAAATAAAAATCACATCCAATCTTGATAAGGAAATAATTGCCAGCATAAATCCGGATGTGCTTAAAACTGTTTTGCGAAATGTGCTGAATAATGCCATCAAATACAGTCATGCAGGCAGGGAAGTAAAAATAAAAGCACGGGAAGAAGAAGATCTTGTTTATATCACCGTGGAAGATGAGGGAATTGGAATGGATGATGAAACAAGACTGAACATACTGAAAGGCAATTACCTGTCATCAAAACCCGGAACTGGAAGCGAGAAAGGAAGCGGCCTCGGCCTGGCAATATGTATTGACCTGCTGCAGATGAATAAAGGTGAACTGGACATTGACAACAAAGACAGAGAGGGCACATGTGTAATACTTAAAATCCTGAAAGCAAATGGCTGATAGGAAAAGTATACATATAATCATTCTTATGCTGATTGGCCTTAACTGTTACGGACAGACCGGCAATACAGACAGCATAATGAATGTAATATCTGTCTATCATGATACGGTTAAACTGAGAGTGCTGAAAGATTATGCAGTTGATCAACAACACAGATCATTGAAAACAGGACTGTTATATGCAGATAAAAGGATGGAGATCGCGAGGAGGATTAATGATGCTGAAAAAATTGCTGAAACATTCCACATCTATGGGAACCTTTATACAACATCCGGTTTACTGAATGACGCAGAAGAGAACTATCTGAAAGCATTAAGACTCTTCGACAGCCTGAAGCTGAATGAAAGCAGGGCTTCAATATTGCATAATCTTGGCCTCGTATCATTCAGAAAACAGGATACTCTGGAAAGCATCCAATATTACAAGAGATCTATTGAATTGAGAAAAAATTCGCTGGAAGATATAAGGACAGGGGATGAGCTGACAACGCTGGGTGAGACTTATCTGGCATATGAGGATTATGAAAACAGTCGCTTATACCTGATGGAGGCTCTCGAATATTACAGGGGGATTGACAGGCACGCAAGAAAGATCGATGCATATGCCTTCCTCTTCGATAACTACTATGCAGAAGGACTCCCCGGCTTAAAACAATGGATAGATTCAATGATTATTGAGAACAGGAAAATTGAATCTTCAGCACATTCAAATATGATCAGTTTAAGACTGGCTAAATACCATATGGTGGAAGGCAAAATTGACCTCAGTGCTGCCATTATTGATAGTATTGATTTTAATTTATTGTACGGATACGAAGTTATTGATCCGGTAAATACAATACAGATGCTGTCTGAAGAATATAAAAAGCGGGGTTATCACAGCAAAGCAATAGAATACAGTCTCCTATACCGCAAACAGAGAAATGAACATACAAAAAGTGAAGTGCAGGACCTGGTGTCAAATTATAACATAAGGTTAAGCATCAGGGCTTCGGAGGAAAACATTGAGTGGGCAAGACAACAGAACGAATTATTGCTCAAGAGAATAAAACTTGAAAGAACAATATCTGTTACGATTTACCTGGCACTGATAGTAATTATCGGCTTACTGGCATACCTCATGTATAACCTTGCATCAATCAGGAGAACCAACATCAAACTTGCAGAAAGGCGAACCGGGCTGCAGGAGGCCTATGAACGATCATCGAGATACAAGGAAAATATACTCAGCATAAGGGAAAACAAGAGTGATTTCTTTTCAATTATATCCATCAAGCTCAGCAAGCCATTCCATAACCTGACTGATAAATTAACTGAAATAAGTGAATATCTTGAAAACAATAATAAAGATCTCAAGCTGAAAACACAGATGGAGAAACTTTACAGGAACTCTTCTGCAATAGAAAAGGGACTTGAAAGAATACTGCTCTGGTCAAAACTACAGAGGAATAAGTATGTAGAGGAACCGCTTGTTTTTAACCTGAACGATTTCTTACACGAGATATTACCATCCCTCCTGGGCATTGCCCTGAAAAAAGACATCAGAATAAGGTTTGATGTTGATCCTTCCATAAATATCAAATATGACAAATTCTGCCTTAAAACAATATTGACAATACTAACCGAGAACAGCATAGAATATTCCTCTCCCCGGTCAGATATTATTATAAGGGCGGAAGAATCCGAAACGGGCTGCACTCTTTCAGTAACAGACTTCGGCAGCGGTATTCCGGAGAGCCTGAAGGATAAAATATTTGATATCAGCAGAGTAAAAGCCGAAATAAATGCCGGAGACAGTCATAAAATGGGCCTCGGATTGATAATAGCCAAACTCATGACTGATAAAAATGACAGCAGCCTCAGCCTGGAAAGTAAAAAAGGTTCAGGAACAACAATTTATATACACATTAATAATACACATGACTGATAAAAAACCTGGTTTTAACCAAGCCGTTGAAGAGCTGGAAAATATACTGAAGCAAATTGAATCGGGAGAGCTGGATGTTGACGAACTCTCAGGTAAAGTCAAGCGCGCTTCAGAATTATTAAGACTGTGCCAGTCAAAACTAAGGGACACCGAAGAGGAAATTGATAAGATAATCAGTGATATGGAATAAAAAAAAATCAGGACTTACTAAATGTTGCCCTGATTTTTCCCTAATGTCCCTAAACCTAAATCCCAGAAAACAAACTACTGTTTTTCTTTATAGTGTTACCTTCTGTTCCTTTAACGTATCAAAGGTATTAATTGTTGCATTAATCTCCTATGAAAATTAAACTTTTAACTTTTTTTTAATACTAATTTAAAGCTTACTGCTTCTTCTCCACCCCAAGAACATCCTTAATTGCCTTCTCAAAAGTGTCCTTTGGCAATGCTCCCATTGCCATTTGAGGCTGACCATCCCTGGGAACAAATAAAAGTGAAGGAATACTCCTAATTCCGAAAATTGCGGCCAGTTCCTGTTCTGCCTCAGTGTCAATCTTGTAAATATCAAGCGACCCGTCATACTCCTCCGCCAGTTCTTCAAGAACGGGTGCAACCATTTTACACGGCTGGCACCAGTCTGCATAAAAATCTATCATGCAAGGCTTGTCCCCTTCGAATTTCCATTCTTTGTTCTCTTCGTAATTAAATACCTTTGTTAAAAATGTTTCTTTTGTCAGATGCTCTACCATAATTGAAAAATTAAATTGTTTTGAGCTAAAACGTCAAAGACCATACCATTGTTCAATAAGTAATAAAGTTACGTCTTTTTGAGCATTTAATTGTAATTTTGTCATATATTATGAACAAATCGTCATATCTAAATATGAATAGATGTATATCTGACAGTATTTTTTCTCTGATTTCAGATAATGCATATGAATCGGGGGTTGAGGCTTATGTTATAGGAGGCTATGTGCGTGACTGCCTGCTGGAGCGTAATAATGACAACAGGGATATTGATATAATGGTAATTGGCAGCGGTATTGAGCTTGCCAAAAGAATTGCATCTTCAATATCGCCCCGTATAAAGGTGATTGTTTACAAAAATTTTGGTACGGCAATGTTCAGGGCCAGGGGATTTACTCTCGAGTTTGTTGGGGCCAGGAAGGAATCATACAAGCATGATTCGCGTAAACCCTTTGTTGAGGACGGTAATCTCGAAGATGATCAGAACAGGCGCGATTTCACCATCAACGCCATGGCGATCAGCCTCAACAGGTCAGATTTCGGACAACTGATCGATCCCTTTAATGGAATTGATGATCTTAAGAAAAAGATTATCCGTACACCACTGGAACCGGGAAGGACATTTTCGGATGACCCTTTGAGAATGCTTAGAGCAATAAGGTTTGCCAGCCAGCTCGACTTTTCAATTCATCCCGGCACTTTTGAATCAATTAAAGAAAATTCCGGAAGAATCTCAATTGTTTCTTACGAAAGGATTACCACAGAGTTAAACAAAATATTAATGAGCCCCCGGCCATCGTCCGGCTTCAGCTTACTGTACGACAGCGGCCTGCTTGAAATCATTCTTCCTGAGCTTCATTCTCTTAAGGGTGTTGATAAAAAAGATAAACACGGTCATAAGGACAACTTTGAACATACCCTCCAGGTTCTGGATAATGTGTGTGAGAAATCTGATTCGCTATGGCTGCGCTGGGCAGCACTTTTGCATGATATAGCCAAACCACTGACAAAAAAATATGTTGAGGGTACCGGATGGACCTTTCACGGTCATGAATTTGTCGGCTCAAAAATGGTTCCCCGCATATTCAAAAGATTAAAGCTTCCAATGGGTGAAAACATGCAGTATGTCAGGAAGCTTGTAGCTCTGCATCTGCGACCGATCACCCTTTCACAGGAATCCGTAACTGATTCCGCAGTGAGAAGACTGCTTTACGATGCAGGAGATGACATTGATGACCTGATGATGCTTTGTGAGGCTGACATCACTTCAAAAAATGAAAGGAAAGTAAAGCAGCACCTAAGTAATTTCAGGCTCGTCAGGCAGAAACTTCATGATATTGAGCAAAAGGACCATATAAGGAATTTCCAGCCACCCATTGATGGCAATGAAATTATCAGGATGTTCAATATAGAACCGGGAAAGGAAGTTGGCATCTTGAAGGACAGTATTAAAGAAGCAATTCTTGATGGTGAAATACCCAATGAGTATAATGCAGCAAGGGATTTTTTAATTAAGAAAGCTGCTGAAATTGGACTCAATCC